>JBILNA010000014.1:0-11516 GCA_044375255.1 Candidatus Planktophila sp. | reverse complement strand
AGTGGACCCAACGTCTAGTTGATGTGAAGTTTTCTAGAAACAGCGCCGCAGTAACTGATCCAGCAGAGAACTTACCTTTATCTGCTGTGTGATTGAGATCAGCAATATCACTTCGTAAAGCTTCTTTGTAATCATCAACAAGCGGCATGTGCCAGACACGATCGCCAGTTGCATCGCCCGCTTTTGAAAGCACAGCAGCTAAACCGCTGTCGCGTGTATACATAGCCGCATACTGGCGACCTAAGCCAAGTGTTGCTGCTCCTGTAAGGGTTGCAATATCTAGCAAATAATCTGGATCTAAATTGGCATCTGCATACGCCAAGCCATCTGCCAAAACTAAACGCCCTTCGGCATCGGTGTTAATTACTTCAACAGTTGTTCCGCCGTAATGCTTGATGACATCACTAGGGCGTTGAGCTGTGGCAGAGATAGCGTTTTCAGCCATCATCATCAACGCGGTCACTTTCACATTTGGTTGTAATTCCTCAAGAGCGGTTAGGGTGCCAAGAATTGCAGCAGCTCCAGCCATGTCACTCTTCATCGCCATCATCGTGTCATAGGGGCGCTTCAGTGAAACTCCACCAGTATCAAAGGTGATTCCCTTGCCTACCAAAACGACATGTGGCAAAGCCTTAACTGACTTTTTCTTAGATTTTGGCTGATATGTAACTTGAATCATTCGCGGGCCTGGCTTGGGTGAAGAACCGCCAACTGCACGAAGTCCACCAAACTCCTTTAGAGCTGCACCTGCAAATATTTCAACCTTTAGACCAGTTCCCTTGGCGAATTCCTCTGCTTGCTTGCCCATCCAGGCTGGAGTTTTAATGTTTGCAGGGGTGTGAACCAAATCGCGAGTCCTGCAGATCGCTTGCGCAATTGCTGCGGCATCTTTAATCGTCTGTACATCTTTGCTTGCTACAAAAATCGTCGGCTCTTCTTTTTTCTTCTCTGTCTTTAAATTCCAGACCCAAGCTCCCAATGAAACAGAAATTGCAAAGGACTTAATCTCTGAAACAACACATGCTGAAAATACTGTTGTGTTTTTTCCTCGAACCTTGCGACCAACAGCCGCTCCGGCTGCACGTGCAGATGAACCACTTTGATCGCCAATTGCAACCAAGAACAATCTATCAGTCTGGGAATCTTCGGCGCTTACTGGAATTTCAAACAGCTCTCCAGCTTTTCCCGTTGGCGCAAAAAAAGTTAACTCATCAACAAGGTTGAGAGCAAAAAACTTTTCAATCTGGGATGCAAGGGGAGATACAAATTCAAAATTACCATCTAAATTCTTGAAGAAACCCAGAGCGATTGAGTCAGCACTAACAGCCTTTGAAATCTCAAAGGGAGCATATTGAGGTAGCGCTGACATGATTGGTAAGGCTAGTGCCTTTAAAACTAAATTACTTCTTAACGAGAGCTACAGCTGCGTGTAATGCTGCGCTGAGATTATTCGCTTCTTCGGCGTTCATTTCGACAACCAATCGGCCGCCACCTTCAAGAGGGATTCGCATCACTAGGGAGCGAGCTTCCTTTGTGACCTCCATTGGACCATCACCAGTGCGGGGTTTCATGGCTGCCATGGGAAGACTCCTCTAAATCGTTGGTACTGCTAGGTGTGAAGCAAGGGGGTAAGTATCTCTCAGATTGAGGCTTAGTGCGAATTCCAGATTAGGTTAAAGCCCCAGAATCGCGCTCAAGCGGGCCTTGCCTTGGCGAATTATTGCCTCCACAGACCTTTCGGGAACTCCAAGGATTGAAGCTATGTCCGCGGCGCTCATCGACTTCAAATAGTGCATGGACAAGATAATGCGCTCTTCTTCGGGTAACGAGGCAAGGGCTTGCGCCAGTGTTTGCGGTTGCTTGCCCATGGGGCAACTTTACTTCCTTTGCTGCAACTGGCGGCGCAAGGAGGATAGTGAGATGCGTACTCCTATGTACAAGCCTGGTGCAATGAGAAGAAATAGCGCTCGCGGAGCAAGGATTTCTTCTGACCAATCAAACCGTGTCGATTGTGGAGTAAGCGCAGTTAATTCAAATCGCCCAGTGCCCTTAATGATTTTTCCAGTATGAACAACATCGCACACCGTCGGTGGATTCCATGCGGTAACAGTCATGTGATCCATGATTCCAAGTTTTCCAACTCCGGTGAAAGCTGCAATCGAAGTCCCAACACCTGAGCGAATTTCAGAAGTTACTTCAACAGTAGTTTGAAGCATCCATTCACTTTGTGATTCCCAGTTAGCTAAAGCATCCCAGACTTTTTGAATCGGAGCATCAATGACAAGGTTCATTGCAATGTGATTACTTCTCATTTTTGACATGCTCGCAATGCTTCATCGACAGTAGTTGTCCATTGAACGATTTCACGCATTCCTGGTTTAATAAACTTCTCATCTTCTAAGTGAACAATTAGCTCGTGCAAGGGCGCATAAATTCCAAATGGATCTAGGATTACAACTGGCTTTGAATGAAACTTTAAGTAGTGTCCAACCCAAATCTCAAAAAACTCTTCGAGGGTACCAGCGCCTCCGGGTAAAGTTATAAATGCATCTGAAATATCGGTAATCATGTGCTTTCGTTGTCCCATAGTTTCAACAACATGCAATTCGTCATTGTCATGATCAGCAAATTCAATATCGACTAAAGCTTGTGGAATCACGCCAATTGTCTTGCCCGCAGCATCACGTGCTCCCCTAGAGACCGCACCCATCATGGAAATATGGCCCCCGCCAGTGACTAGCTCATTAGAAGAGGTAGCAATTCCCTTCCCCAACTCGTAAGCAAGCTCTACATACTTGTTATCGATCGAGGGTGAGGATGAACAAAAGACCGCAATACGCATGCGGCTAACAATAGAGGCTACGCTTGGCACATGACGACCATCGCATCTGGCCACGGAATCGCAACCATCGCCAAGGGCGTAATCCTTGATGTTTGGTTTCCATCCCCTGCCTTGTCCCAACTTTCAGCTGTAGTTCCCGCAGAGCTAACCGCACTGGCTGGCAACGATGATGCGCGTGGAGTTTCACGCGATGTAGTAAGTATTGAAATCGATATTTCGAAAGCACCAGCCGATGCAGCCGATGCATACTTGCGATTGCATCTTCTATCTCACCGACTAGTGAAGCCACACGGGCTAGCACTTGATGGCGTATTTGGAATCTTGAGCAATGTTGTTTGGACATCTGTCGGGCCATGTCCTGTTGAAGGTTTTGAAATCACTCGTGCACGACTAAAAGCTGCACATGGTCATGTCAGTGTTTACGGCGTCGATAAGTTCCCGCGCATGGTTGATTATGTGGTTCCTTCTGGTGTTCGAATTGCTGATGCAGATCGTGTGCGACTAGGTGCACACCTAGCTTCAGGTACAACAGTGATGCATGAAGGGTTTGTTAACTTCAACGCCGGAACCCTTGGAACATCAATGGTTGAAGGCAGAATTTCAGCTGGTGTGATTGTTGGAGATGGAACCGATGTTGGTGGCGGTGCTTCAATCATGGGAACTCTCAGTGGTGGGGGTAAAGAAGTAATTTCCATTGGTGAAAAGTGCCTACTGGGTGCAAATTCAGGGTTGGGTATTTCACTAGGTGACAACTGTGTAATTGAGGCTGGTACTTACATAACAGCGGCAGCAAAGGTCAAGTTACCTGATGGTGAAATAGTTAAAGCCGGCACTCTTTCAGGTGCAAGTAATTTGCTGTTCCGCAGAAACTCACTCGATGGTGGCCTTGAAGTTGTTTTACGAACTGGGACCTGGGGTGGGCTCAACAGCATTCTGCACGCCAACTAAATCAAAGTAGGCAGATGGAATCCTTGTTCGGCTTCTAAAAGTTTCACCACGCAAACTTTTTTGTATTCCTGCACTAGATGTTGCCCTAATTGTTGCGACAGTTCCGCTTAAATTCTTTGAAACTATTTCAAGAGTAACTACATCAGGCAAAGCAAAGGCTAGTGCTACCGAAGCTTGCGGAATTGATCGCTTCCAACTAAAGAAATTCGGATTTAGCTTTGCATCCTGGCTTCCAGGATCAGCGACGATCTGGGTATAGGTTCGATCACTTCCCCACGCGTTGAATGCAGTTTCAGTTAGACCTCCAGTAGAGCTTCCAAAGTAGGCCACAATAGGTAGATTATTTTGGGTCAGAGTTAAACCTGCCGTATTTTTCACGGCAGTTACCCAAAACTTTCCCCAGTTTCTCTCTATCTCTTTGGCGTAACCAAGGAATTTCTGATCTGAAATCTCGCCATACAAGTCACAATCGCATAGCGCACGATAGATACCGGCCTTACTCAAAGCATATGTGCGAGAAGCAATTGCTTGAGCCTCAAGAGCTGCCATTGGCCATGATGATGGAACTTCACTTATCCCCCATAAATATTCATCTGCTAAACGAACAGAGTTAGTTATTTCTAATCGATAGCCAAGAGTTGATGCTTTGACGGCTCTAAACTGCATTTGCCCGTATCGATATCTAGTTGTTGCAGATGAATGGGTTAATGAAACAACTCCATCAACACCTGGCAAATACCGAGTCCCGCTCCAACGAACAGTAAAGACTCTGTTTCGGGGCAGACTCGTTGTCTTTTTACCAACAACAACACTTGGAACAACTGTCGAACCTAAAATCGAAAAATTAAGCGAGCTCTTGACTGGGACTACAGCAAGCGGTGCGACGTCTTGTGCATCTCCAATATCTCCGTTAAAGATTTGAAGTGTTGCATCAGGTGTCCCTGTTGTAATCCTTGCAGAACTCAAGAGATGACCGATATTTACTCGCAAGATTTTTGAGTCATCCATGGGTTGGATCACTACATCTTTGTAATAGTAATTGAGAATTGCTGTGAAAGTTTCACCAGCTAGTGCTTTGGAGCGGGCACCTATTTGGCTTAGTCCTACTCCGTGCCCGTAACCAGCACCGGTTATCGAAAACTCAGTTGGTACATCCAGGGCAGAAGCTTGAGGTGGAATGATTGCAACTAATGCCAAGAGTAAAACGAATGGCTTAAACATCCTCATCAATTGCTGCGCTCTTTCCAAGATGTAAAAATTCTTGATATGCATCGATTACTTGATTAGGTTCGCCACGTTGGATCAACTTACCTTTGTGCAACCACGCCACATCATTGCAAGTTTCTCGCAGTGTTTGCATTGCATGGCTTACAAGGATCAATGCGCGATCATCACTTCGCAATTCTTTGACTCGGTTAAGACTCTTTTCTTTAAACTTTGCATCTCCGGTACTGAGTGCTTCATCGATTATCAAGATATCTGGTCGAACAGTTGCAGCAACTGAAAAGGCTAGGCGTGCATACATTCCTGATGAATAAGTTCGCATAGGAGCATCAATCGCATCACCTAGCTCTGAAAAATCTGCAATCTCATCGAAGTGACCTTCGATCTCATCACGAGACATTCCTGCAGCTAAACCACCTAAAAAGACGTTGTCTCGTCCTGACATAGATGGATTGAATCCAACTCCCAACGCCAACAATGTGCTCACCGATCCATAAACTTCGATGCGGCCTTGTGATGGAGGCAGGATTCCTGCTACGCAACGCATCAGAGATGATTTACCTGCACCGTTGGTTCCAATGACACCTAGAACTTGTCCGTACTCAACATCAAGATTTACATCATCCAGTGCCCGAACAACACGAGTTTGTTTTCCACCACGACCGAGTGCCTTTACGCGTGCCTTGAGAGTAGGTCTGCGATCAATCGCGGTCGTGTAAGTAAGCCCGACATTTCTGATTGAAACGGCGAGCTCATTAGTTTTAAGATGTTTAGAGGCGGACAGCGAACTCACGCTCCCTCGACAAGAAAAAGTAGGTTCCAATAAAGAAGATACCCGTAGCCCAGGCTAATCCCTGAAGCATGCTCGATGTTTGCGGAACTTCACCCTGAACTAAAGCACGTGACCACGAATCCAAGATTGGAAACAGTGGGTTAACGATTTCAAGAGCTTTCAGGTTTGGATTCAATGCAGATGCTTCATACAAGATTGGAGATAAATAAAGAAGCGTTCTAGTCAGATATGGTAAGAAGCTTGCAATATCTCTAAAGTAAACATTAATACAAGAAATTGTAATTGCGAGTCCTAGTGCAAGAAAAACAGTAATTAACAGGACAGGAATAGCCCATAGCATTTCAATTGAAAACGATGAACCCATAATGGCTTTGATGGTTAAGAAGACAATTAGTGTTGGGAGAAATTTAAAGATTGCAATGACAACGGCTGAGATTGGCAGCATGATTCGCGGGAAAGCGGTATTTAGAATGAGCCTTTGTCCTGCCGTGATTGATTTGACTCCTCCGGTTAATGAATTAGCCACTAAGTAAAAGAGGAAGAGGCTGGCAGTTAAATGTACATAACGCGAACTATCTGTTGTTCCACCAATAATGATGATCAAGATAAAGTAGACACCCGACAGCAACAATGGATTTAGTACTAGCCACAACTGGCCAAACACCGAATCAAAATGCTGCTCACGAAGTTCAGATTTTGAGTATTCAGAGATAAAGGTTCGGCGGGACCACAAGGATTTCCAGTACTTACCCAACTTGGGTAGGCCAGCTATAAATGGCTCATAAACCTGCAATGGGGTACTCACGGAAGCAAGGTTACCGCAGGGGCTAGTGACTTCGGCGATGTGAGAAATCCAAGCCCCCACGAAATGTGCATTGTGAGCAAAATAGTTGGTAAACAAAGAATCTCACCCATGCTCTTACCAATTATTGTCGAAGCTCCCAGGATAAACACTGAATAAACAAGTGCAGGAATAAAGAAAATTGGGGAAATCAACGCCCCAAATAGGATCGATAGCGATGTTGCAACAACGGTAAATGGTGGAGCGAGATATCTGTAGTTGATGCTTCCTTTATGTCTTCTTGAAACAACTCGTCGCCAGCGACCGTATTCGAAGTACTGCTTAATAAGAGCTTTAATTGTCGAGCGGGGACGATATGTAACTTTAAGTCTGGGATCAAAATAAATTACACCGCCACTTTGGCGTAAACGAAAGTTGAGTTCCCAATCTTGTGCTCGAGTAAATCTCTCATCAAATCCACCTACTGCTAGTAGTGCTTCTTTTCTAAAGCAGCCTAAGTACACGGTGTCGGACTCTCCAGCACCTCCTCCGGTGTGAAAGCGAGATGCTCCAACCCCAAGTGGACTTCGCATTGCGCGAGCAACAGATCGTTCAAAAAGTGAAACACCTTCAGCTGCCATGATTCCGCCAACATTTACTGCCCCAGTTTCATTAAGAATTTGAAAGGCGGATTCACAATAATCAATTGGAATTTGTGAATGTCCATCAACCCGAACAATGATTGAATAGCGAGTTGCAGCGATAGCAAGATTCAAGCCTGCAGCAGTTTTTCCAGTTGGATTTTCAACGACAACAACTCGTGAATCTTTAGATTGGAGCGACCTTGCAATTTTCATCGTTTCATCTTGCGAAGGGCCAACAGCAAGGATTACTTCTAAAGCTCCGTTGAAATTCTGAGACAAGATCGAATTCACCGAATCCTCGAGATATTTTTCCTCGTTCAGGACAGGCAGGATGACCGAGATTTCTCGCTTCGGTGAGCCATATAACGTGTTCGCTGATGTCGACATAACGCGTACACGCTATCGCTCAAGTACTCTCTGAGAGTGAAATCAACGCGGGCAATTCGGATTATTACCTCACTATCTGTGGGAGTAGTTCTGATTTCCGCCTTTTCTTGGCTAGGTCTGGGACAAGTCAGCGGAGCAATCGACCGTATTGATGCTTTTGGATCAATAACCAATCGACCAGATAAACCAAATAAAGCACTTAACTATTTGCTGGTTGGCTCTGATACTCGCGAAGGCCTGACCAAAGAGCAAATGAAACTGCTCCGTGTTGGAAGCACAAAGACCGCTGCAGGTTCACGATCAGACACAATGCTGATTGTTCACATCTCTAAATCTCGAGATAAGGCAACGATTATCTCGATACCTCGTGATTCATTGGTAACAATTCCAGAGCATCCTTCTTCCTTGAATAAGGAAAAAATCATTCCACCAGCAAAAGGAAAAATTAACGCAGCCTTTGCATTTGGTGGGGCACCACTTTTGATCCAGACAGTTGAAAACGAAACAGGAATTCGAATTGATCACTACATCGAAATCGGCTTCGCTGGCTTCGCGGGAATGGTTGACGCACTTGGTGGAATCGAAGTTTGCACTAAGCGAGATATTGATGATCCTGGTAGCCACCTAGTTCTTCCTGCAGGTGTCCATACTCTCAATGGTGTTGAAGCTCTAAAATATGTGCGAACACGTGACTTTGATGGCATGGGCGATCTAGGTCGCATGCAACGCCAACAACAATTCATGAGCGCAGTCCTTCGAAAAGTTACAAGCACGGGTGTTTTGCTTAACCCAGTTAAACTTGTAAATTTCTTTAATGCAGCGATTGCAACTGTTAAGACTGATTCAGAACTCAATAAGAGCGATCTTTTGACTCTTGCAAAGCAAATGAAGAATCTTTCTTCAAGTAATGTTCGAACTCTTACAATTCCTCTGGGAAACACCAATGCACGAGTACCTGGTGTTGGATCTGTCGTGACATGGGATTCAGAGCTTGCACCAGAACTATTCAATCGAATTCGTGAAGATTTGCCTCTGACTGACGAGGTAACCCCTACTCCGTCGGCGTCGTCGTCAACAACAGCCAAGCCAACTGTGATCGATAAATTTAAGACTCGTACCGCTGATGAAAATCCTTGCGGAGCTCTGAAGTAAACTCTCCCGCATGACTTTAACTCTCTCGGTAGTTGGCTGCGGTTATTTGGGAGCCACCCACGCTGCATGTATGTCCTCCCTAGGTTTTACCGTTGTTGGCGTAGATACAGATCCTGAAAAGGTTGCCCTGCTGCAAAGTGGAAAGTTGCCATTTTACGAACCAGGTTTAGACACCTTGCTTGAACAAGAGATGAAAACTGGTCGACTCTCTTTCACAACAGATTTTTCGGCTGTCAAAGATGCCGATGTTCACTTTGTTTGTGTAGGCACCCCCCAAAGCAAAGATGGACTTGCAGCTGACCTTACATATGTGAAATCCGCTGTCGCTGCAATTGCCCCACACCTTAAAGATGGTGCTCTCGTTGTTGGTAAATCAACCGTGCCAGTTGGAACAGCTCAAGGTTTACGTGAAGAGTTGGCAAAGATTGCACCTCAAGCAGATCTAGCCTGGAATCCAGAGTTCCTTCGCGAAGGTTTTGCTGTTGAAGATACCTTGACTCCTAACCGTTTAGTTGTTGGTGTCGCAAATGATCGAGCCGAAGAAATTCTTAAAGAGGTTTACGAACCAGTAATTGCACTTGGTACTCCATGGATTCGGGCAGATCTTCCAACCTCAGAATTAGTAAAAGTTGCCGCGAATTCTTTCCTGGCAACAAAGATTTCATTTATCAATGCAATGGCTGAAGTTTGTGAAGCTGCAGGTGGCGATGTCACAGTGCTGGCAAAGGCAATAGGTTATGACCCACGTATCGGAAATAAATTCTTGCAAGCCGGTATCGGTTTTGGTGGAGGCTGTCTTCCAAAAGACATTCGTGCATTTATGGCGCGTGCCGAAGAACTTGGCGCTAAGCAAGCTCTCGAATTCTTACGCGAAATTGATGCGATTAACCTGCGTGCTCGCCAACGTGTAATCGATGTTGTTCGCGGCGAACTTTCAGAGGATTTAACCCAGTATAAAATTGCTGTACTGGGTGCGACATTTAAACCCGACAGTGATGATGTCCGTGACTCCCCAGCGTTGGATATTGCCGCACAATTACAAGCAGCTGGTGCAATTGTTGTAGTACATGATCCACAAGGTATCGAGCCTGCACGCAAGCGTTTTCCTAACCTTGAATACCAAGAGGTAGTCACAGACGCGCTTAAGGATGCTGATTTGATTCTTCACTTAACTGAGTGGAAGGAATACCGCCAAATCGATCCAGCGGCTATTTCATCCCTTGTTAAATCTAAGATCATTATTGATGGTCGCAACATGTTAGATCGTGCATTGTGGCGAAAAGCTGGTTGGAAGTTCCATGCCCTAGGTCGTACCGATTAATACCAAAGAAACAATTGACGCAGTCCTAGCTCTTAAAACTTGGGCTGTAGTTGGACTTAGTAACAACCCTGATCGTGCAGCTTTTGGTGTTGCTCGCCTGTTGCAGGATAAAGGGCATCACATCATTCCGGTGCACCCAAAAGGCGAAACCGTTCATGGAGAAGTCGGCTATGTCGCACTTTCTGATATTCCATTAGCTGTAGATGTTGTTGACTGTTTCGTTAATTCGCAATTAGTTGGTTCGGTTGTTGATGAAGCAATAGCAATCGGTGCAAAAGCGGTTTGGCTTCAACTTGATGTGATTGATGAAGAAGCAATTGCTCGGGCGCAAGCAGCAGGTTTGTTAACTGTTATGGATCGTTGCCCAGCAATTGAGTACCGAACCCGCTAGCTATTTATTCGTCAACCTCACCTTGTAGGTATTGCAGTGCATGTTCAATCTCTTCAATAATTTTAGGTAAGTCATCTCCCGCCAGAGTGATGTGCCCCATTAGCTCACCCGGTGCATCAGAATTCTTGTATTGATGAAACTTAAGTGCTGGTGTGCGAGCCATCAGATGTAAATAAGGGCGATACATATTGGGTTTCTCGCCGCAATAGAAATTTCCAGTTACAACATAAAGAGCCGACATTGATGGATCACCTAAAGGTAAATCCAGAATTGCCCGCAAGTGTTGCTCGTATTGAGTCGTGACTGAACCATCGATGGTCCAGTTCCCTGAATCATGTGGAGACATTTTCACACTAACAACAGATAGATCCTCGTCCTTGACCGACATTTCGACTGCAATTACGCCGACAGCACCTAATTGCGCTGCAAAAACCATTGCTAGTTTTTGCGCCTTTTCCTGCATTGCAGCAGATAATTGCGGAGCGGGAGAAATACTCATTACCCACTTGGCATTGCTTCTAAGGATTTCGGTTGGTGTCCATGTTGTCGCTTGCCCATGCGGGGAGCGGGCAACCATTACACAAATCTGATGAGTTTGATTCATCGCTGAATTAAATTTGTCACTCGCTTCCGAAATCGCAGAAAATGAAGGACGCACTGTGACGCCATCTGCTTCTAACCTCTTGGCAATTGCCGAAGAAGTCGATGTGTCGGCGATGGTAACAACATCACATTTCGCAGCACTGCTGTGAATTTCCTCCTTAGAGTCAAAACAGTGAAGCTCGATACCCAACGAGATCGCTGGAGACATAAACATCCCGGCCGTCCGGCCGTCAGCGATTATGCCAACCGTAGGAAAGGTTTTACTCACGGGCTTATCGTAGATGTAACGATAGTGTTAGCGCTGTACTGAAGGTCACTTACTTACAGAGCCAGAAGGTTTGATAACTATGACGACAATTGTTTTAGCATCTCAATCAACTAGCCGTCGTCGTCTTTTGGAGTCTGCCGGGTTGTTTCCCAGAATAATTGT
>JBILNA010000137.1:0-2732 GCA_044375255.1 Candidatus Planktophila sp. | reverse complement strand
ACAACAACGGAACTTATTTGGGTTTGGTTACTGCGGTTCAATTTGCACCCGTTCTATTCTTCTCTTTACATGGTGGAAAGCTCGCCGATCGTTTCAATAAAAGAAAAGTTTTAGTGCTCACCAACATTATGGGAGGTGCAGCATCATTAGGACTTGGCGTATTAGTTATGACAGATCTGATCGCCTTGTGGCATGTATTTGTGTTAGCTGCTGTCCTAGGTATTTCAACCGCTATTGATGCGCCAGTACGCCAAGCTTTCACAACCGAAGTTGTTGGTCAGAGCGATTTGCCTAACGCAGTTTCCTTAAATTCCGCAAATTTCAACGCTGGTCGACTCATTGGACCTGCGATTTCTGGTGGCTTAATCGCTGCTTTTGGTACTGGGCCATCCTTCATTATTAATGGCCTTTCATACTTTTTCGTAATTGCCGCTCTACTGAACCTCAACGAAAAAGGGTTTTTTCATCAAGACCGGCCAAAATCAGATGGAAGTATTAGAGAAGGTATTGCATACGCAAAGGCACGTCCTGATATTTATGTAGTGATGTTGATGGTCTTCTTCTTAGCCACCTTTGGTCTGAATTTTCAGATATTCAACGCATTGATGGCAACGCAGGAATTTGGATTAGGACCTGCAAGTTTTGGATTAATGGGCACATTCATTGCAATTGGATCTTTAACCGGTGCCATTGGGTCTGCACGATTAGAGCGATTTAGAAATACAAAGTTTGTCATCAAGGGTGGCATCCTGTTTTCCATTTCAATTATGGTCCTTTCAATAATTCCAAGTTATACGCTCTACATTCTTTGGCTTCCAATATGTGGCTTAACAGCTTTGACAACTTTAGTTTCTGCAAATTCAATAGTTCAAACAAGTACCGATCCTGCAATCCGCGGCCGAGTTATGGGACTTTATTTGTTGATCTTTATGGGTGGAACACCTTTTGGTTCACCGTTGATTGGAACAACAACTGAACTTATTGGAATTCGTCCAACAATTGTTTTGTGTGGTGGAATATCATTAGCTGCATCATTAATTATTTGGTTCCGATACAAAAGTCGAGTAGAACTACCTGCAGATACATCAGTAGCTGGGGTCTTACAGACTGTTGATCGCGATCACAACTAGAATCCCAATTAATGCAATCAGAGTGACAAGTCTTCTGGCTTTGTAACTCATGCTGATTCCCTGACATTTGAAGGAATCACTCTCACGATTATGTAAGCGATGCCGATCAGGACAAACACCATGATGTAGGCCCGTGAAATGCCAAAACTATCTCCCAAAAGACCCAGTAAGAATGGGGCTCCAGCAATAGCAATACCAGCTGCTAAAGATGCTCGACCAATGGCTAAATCTGGACGCCCATCACTTAATCCGATGAGTCGAATTGAAGAGAGTGCGAACTGCATCGAAATTCCTAGACCTACAACAAGCAAGCAAATAAGTGAGAGCACCATGTTGTGTGATAACCAGAAACCTAAGAAACCAAGGAATTGAAGTGCAATGATTGTTTTAAGTTGATTATCTAAACTTATTCGCTTTAACCACAAGCCACCGTACCAACGTCCAATTCCCATTCCGGTACCAAGAGCCACAATTGCAACTGTTGAAATAGCTGCGGTTGATCCAACTCGTTCTTTCAGGAGTGCGGCGGCCCAAAACGATGTTGCAAATTCACTTGAAATACACGCAACAAAACCAAACCATGCGATCCAAAACTTCACTGAAAGTTTTCCACCTTGCGGTCCGTGCTCGTCAGGGACATGCTCTTCAGAATCTTTCTCGCGACCAACAAAGAAAAGAATCAGCGCAACCGGAATCGCAAGAAGTAATCCCAAACGCCAAAGGCCTGGGTACGCAATTGCAATTGCTCCAATCAGAGCGGTTCCAGTTACGAAGCCTACAGATGCAATTCCATTTGCTTGCGGAATAGCTACTTCGGCCGCCTTGCCGTAATGCGATGACATTTTCGTCAGCATCGTGTTGATGACAATGGAAGTTCCCACACCTGTAATGAATGTTGCCGGCAAAGTCAGGTAAACAGGGGGAGAAATCACAAACAAAGTCAGACCGAAGATAAAAATAGACAAACCGATCCAACTAGCACGGTTGCGACCGTATCTATGCGCGATGCGTGGATTCGCCCAGCCTGCAAAGATTGATGCAACACCCATGGCTGTTCCATGCAAGCCGGCAATTGTTAATGATGTGCCTTGATCTGAGCGCAATAAAGACTGAGCTGGACCAAAGCCGCCAAGGTAAAAGTTAACGATTGCGGTTTGAACCGCAACTACCCAAAAGAAACGATCGCGATGAAAGCCCTTACTCATTAGAGAGCGGCAACAACGTGATCAATGCACTTGGTAAGTGCTTCTACATCACTTGGATCAACTGCAGGAAACATACCGATGCGAAGCTGATTCTTGCCCAGCTTGCGGTAAGGCTCTGTATCAACAATTCCATTCTCACGTAATGCAGCCGAGATTTTGGTCGCATCGATCGCATCATCAAAGTTAATTGTTCCAACTACCTTAGAACGCATGGCAGCGTCAGTTACAAAGGGAGTTGTATAGCTAGTCTTTTCAGCCCATGAATACAAAATTTCTGAAGACTTACCGCTGCGACCTGCTGCAAATGAAAGTCCGCCATTAGCGTTCATCCATTCGACTTGTTCTGCCAATAGCATCAAAGTAACCAGCGCGGGGGTGTTGTAGGTCTGATCTAAAC
>JBILNA010000150.1:0-2969 GCA_044375255.1 Candidatus Planktophila sp. | reverse complement strand
CAGCTCTTCGCCAGTCTTAACATGGGTCTGTCGTCGATCCGATTGCCCTGCCGATACCTTGCAAAGCATTTTTAGAGTATGTGAAGAGCAATGGGAAAGTGCCCTTAAGAGAATGCATGAAGAGTCAGAAGCCAATAACAATGTGAATGTCATCTATGGTGATGATGTGTTTGGCGGGATGGATGAATTTGGAATGTACTACGAAGTCGATGAATATTTGATAGAAGCAATCGCATCGAATCCGAATACTCCTGAACAAGTATTTAAGAAGATGCTGACTATGGAACTTAATATAAAGTGGCTAAGTGATGGATCTTTAGGGTCAACATTGGTTAGCAATCCATCTGTATCGGCCGAAGACAGAGCTTTCTTGAATCTTCAGGGCTTTACTCGAATTGAAGATACTTCAATTCGAGTTGATTCAATGATTGAACACTACGGCTTGCCATCATCGTGGGCATTCGAGTATGCCAAGTTTCCATCAAAGTATTTAGAGGCACTTAATGAATTAGGCCATCCTTCGGCATTGTTACACCCCAATCTAAAGATTGTTGATCAGAAGTATGACTTTAATGATTTTGTAGGTGGCTGGATTAAGTATGAAACGATCTACCGTACTTTGTGGCCTGAACTAACTGAGCGCAAGGACATTTACTTTTGGTATATGCGGAGCAGTTACGACGGCGATAATTTTTACTTTAGTCTTCCAGGCGTTGAACTGGAGCATGAGTTTTCTCGTGGCTCTTACACATATAACAGTATGTCTTACCCATTTATTGATAGGCCTTGGGCAGAGACGATTGAAGCGATGGATATAGAGATGAGTCATGAGAACTTCTCATATCGGGATGTTGAAGAGCTCTTTGACTATAGCGATGAAGGCGAGCAATACGATCTCATTTTGGCTGCAATTATTTCCAAGAATTCTTGGTCTGGAGAAGTTACTACTTATAGCTCCAGCGCGCCCGACGCCAAGGCAACGGTCCAGGCAGAGTACACATTAACAACAAAAGGCGAAGAGTTTGTTTGCGAATGGGCAGAAAGTTTCTTCGAAGATGACCGTGACATGAAGATAAAGATTATTCCTGAGAAAGCACTTCCTTATAGTTGGAATGCCATGCCAATTGAGAAGAAAGAGAAAATCACTGAAATCATCATTCAGGGATTCAATGCAAAGGTTGACACTAAGTATCAGTTCGCTGAGCATTTCTTGATTTGTATTGCGTTACATCCAGGCACCCCAGCATCAATCAAAGAGTCACTTAAGTCCTTAGATTCGAAGATGCTCAGTCAGGCACTTGCCGTTTGGCCATGGAAGGAAGATTAAACATGAGTGCGCCTATTTCTGGGCCACAGGCTGCTCAGGGAGTCAGTGGGCAGTCATTTCTTGCACTAGTTCCCTTGAAATGAGCGTTGTTAGCCGTAAAATTAAGCCTAAGTCGGGCGAGAGCTCTTGTCAGTGGCGGTCTGTAACTTCAATTACCTAGAGATGGGTCTGTTCCTATCTCTGTGAGGGGAAAAGCAATGCGTAAGAATGCAACCAAGAGAGTTCGTTTTGCGATTGTCGCTCTACTGACGATATTTTCACTCAGCTCCACGATGGTGCCAACATCAGCCATAGACCTTGGCGCAAAAGCCAAATACATCATCTCGGTGACACCGGCAGCTAAGGCTGTAATTGAAGCAACGATCACAAAAAATGGTTGGAAGATTGATAAGAAGTACAACTATGTTTTTGATGGCTACACCGTCGAACTTCCTAAGTTGGTTGCAGGTTTGCTAGCAAAGATTCCTAATGTTTTAACTGTTGAAGAAGATCGCGAAGTTTTTGGTCTAGCAATTCAAAATACACAAAGCCCGACTCCTGCCTGGGGATTAGATCGTGTTGATCAACGCGAAAAGGTAGGACTGCCGGGTTCAACCAGTGCGTACGGCTATCGCAGTGCTGGTGCTGGTGCCACGATTTATATTGGTGATACCGGAATTTATCCGCACGCAGATTTAGCAGGACGAATTTCAACTTCTGGTTATTCATCAATTAACGATGGAAATGGCACTGTTGATTGCAATGGTCACGGAACACATGTTGCAGCTACAGCTGCAGGAACAAAATATGGTTTGGCAAAGAATGCACGCGTTGTTCCAGTTCGGTTGTTGAGCTGTGCTGGCAGTGGTGCATATTCAGGAGTAATTGCAGCCCTTGACTGGATTTTAAGTCCAGAGAATCCCAACCCAAAGACACAAGCAGTTTTGAATTTAAGTATCGGTGGACCTGCATCAGCATCACTTAACGCAGCAATTTTGCGTTTAACAAATGCTGGCATCACAGTTGTTGCAGCTGCAGGTAATGAGTCAACCGATGCATGTACTCGCTCTCCGGCAAGTGCCCCAAGTGCGATCACTGTCGGTGCAACAACACTTGCTGATTCACCTGCAAGTTATTCAAATCAAGGTAAGTGTGTAGATATTTTCGCGCCAGGTTCAAGCATTCTTTCAGCGTGGATTGGCACAGCAGATGCCACATACACAGCCAGCGGTACATCTATGGCAAGCCCGCATGTGGCAGGTGCTGCAGCTATTTACTTGGGTCTAAATCCATCTGCATCTGTAGCCCAGGTTGCGCAGTATCTAGATGCTGAATCAACGAAGGATGCAATTGCTGGCCTAAAGGTAGATACAGTAAATAAGCATTTGTATGTATCACCTACTGATGGTGGCGCACCGATTGTTGCTCCAGTTGTTGCACAAAAGAGTGTTACAAACATTACTCACCAAAGCGCTGATGTATTAATCGATGTTAATCCAGGGTTTGCTCCGACTACTTTGAGCTTTGAGTACTCTTTGAGCACTTCATTTACAGATACAGCTACAGCAACTGTTCTACCTGGCATGGTTAATGGGGGAGCACCTACTACAGCTTCAGTAAAGTTAACTGGCTTAGCAGCTGCAACGGCATATTCATTCCGCAT
>JBILNA010000129.1:0-2983 GCA_044375255.1 Candidatus Planktophila sp. | reverse complement strand
GATCATGAACCGCTCTTATGAAGGCTTCCGCATCCTCCTGGTGCACGCACATCCTGATGATGAAACCATCAATAACGGGGCAACAATGGCTTTATATGCAGATGCAGGTGCTCATGTGACGCTCGTGACCTGCACCCGTGGTGAAGAAGGCGAAGTATTAGTTCCATCGCTCTCGCATTTATCTAGTAGTGAGGAAGATCTGCTCGGCGCACATCGTGAAATTGAATTAGCTGATGCCATGAAGGCACTTGGTGTTTCTGATCATCGATTCTTAGGTCATCCAACGGCTAAGTTTCGAGATAGTGGAATGATGGGAACAGAACCAAATAATCGCCCAGATGTTTTTTGGCAAGCAGACCTTGATGCAGCGGCAAAGATTTTAGTCGAAGTAATCGAAGAGATTAAGCCGCATATTTTAATTACTTACGACGAAATTGGTGGCTATGGTCATCCAGATCACATAAAGGCCCATCTTGTTGCAATGCGAGCATCAGAATTAGCTACCTGGCAGATTCAGAAAATCTATTGGAACACCATGCCTAAATCTGTTTTAGCTGAAGGCATTGCAAAGATGAAAGAAATTGGTTCAGATTTCTTTGGTGCAGAAAGTGTTGATGATCTTCCCTTTGCTAAAGATGACGAGTTTGTGACCACCTTGATTGACGGCAGCAAATATGTGGATGCAAAAATGGCAGCGATGAAGGCACACGAAACTCAGATTTCACTCGATGGTCCATTCTTTGCGCTATCAAATAATTTAGGGCTGCAAATTTGGGGCGATGAGTACTACACGCTAGTCAAGGGCACCAAGAGCGAGCCCTTTGATTCACATGGCCGCGAGACAGACCTAACTTCCGGAATAACCTTGTAATGAAGGCAATTTACTCACTTGTAATTGGTGCAGCACTTGGTGCAAGTTCCATTTTCATCTATAGCCTTTATCCACCAATTGGATTGATTTTTTCATTGTTAGCAACTGCAATAGGAATTTGGGCAACCGGACGATTATGGGGAAAACGTTCTTATAAATTTATTGCCTCAATCGCATGGGTATTAGTTGTGCTTCGCGCAGGATTTCCGGGTCTTAATGAAGAGTATTTGATTCAAGGTGATGCAACGGGTGAATCACTCATCAACTTTGGTTTTATTGCGATTGTTATCGCAATCGTTACGCCTCTTTAACTCCAGGTTTGCCCCTCAGGAGTATCTTTAATCTCTAAGCCTAGATTTTCTAATTCAAGACGAAGGCGATCACTATCTGCCCAACGTTTTTCAGCACGCGCAGCAGAACGTTCATCGAGCAGCTTCTGCATCGCAGGTGACAGAACTCTTTCCACGGCAGGGCGTGCTAGATCAAGACCAAGCACTTGATCGGCATAACGAAACACCGCCGCCTTGTTGCCATGGCTACTCTTTTCGATTTCTCTCAATCGAATGATCGCTCTAGCAGTATCTAAATCTGTGTTGAAGGCAAGTTCTATTTCAGAATCTAATTCGATTGAATCATCAGTTGACCATTGAGCCATCTTTAAACGCCAACGCTTCAAGGTTTCATTTGCTGCCTCAATTGAATTCCATGTCAGATCCATTTGAGAGCGATACTTGTTTTCGAGAAAACAAAGTCGAATTGCAAGAGGATCGATGCCTCGTGCAATTACATCATTGAGTAGCACCACGTTGCCCGAACTTTTTGACATCTTTTTGCCCTCAAAAAGCAGGTGTTCACCATGAACCCAAAGACCTACAGCTTCCTCATTAATGAGAGCGTTTGATTGTGCTCGTTCATTCTCATGATGCGGAAAACGCAAATCAATTCCACCCACGTGAATATCTACATGGCCATTTAACAACTTCAGTGACATCGCCGAACATTCGATGTGCCAACCAGGAAAGCCCTTTCCCCAGGGAGAATCCCACACCATTTCGGTGCGATCACCAGCTGCTTTCCATAATGCCCAGTCGGCATGAAAGTGCTTTGCACCATCCTCAGAGTATTCATACCTGTGACCAGGCTTTAGTGAATCAAGCTTGTTGCCACTTATAGCCCCGTAAGTTTTGAATTTTTCAGCACTAAAGTAAACCGAAGAGTCCGAACCAACATAGGCAAACTCTGCATCAACCAATCTTCCAATGAGTTCTAGCATCATGTCGATGCTTTCACTGGCTCGCGGATATGCAGCTGCAGGCTGAATGTTGAGCGCTGCTAAATCTGTGTGGAATTTAGCTTCGTATTTTCGGGCGATTTCAAATGGATCAATCTTTTCTAATTTTGCCTGACTCAACATCTTGTCATCATTTACAAAGTCTTCGGACATGTGCCCCACATCAGTGATGTTTTGAATCAAATATGGATTAGATCCATTAAGGCGTACTACTCGTGCAATTAAATCCGACAACAAAAACGTCCGAAGATTTCCGACATGCGCATCGCGATAGACGGTAGGCCCGCAGCAATACATTCGGATTTGTTCTTGGCTTAGATCAACCTCCTTTAGTTGACGGGATTGAGTGTCATATAACTTCACGTTTTCTCAATCACCTGCTTCCAGACAAAAATCTCACTATGAGAGAATTCGATTATCTCGCCATTTTTTTTACGCAATGAATACGGGGTAACAAGATGGCCCAAGATGTCACGGTAGCCCCCTTGGGGCTCATGAAGCCTGATGCTTACCCGAGAGCCAATGAGTTCGGCGAATTGAGTTTCGAGCTCTTCGGGCATGAGACAACGATAAACCCACCCTTTAACATCGACCACCGTTAAATATCGCGTAGCGGCGATAGTTGGCGTTAGAATTCCTCACCAGACACCTTGTCCCACAATTTGGAGGCCGCTCGTGACCTATGTGATCGCAGACCCATGCGTCGATGTAAAAGATAAATCCTGCATCGAAGAATGTCCGGTTGATTGCATTTACGAAGGCGATCGAATGCTGTACATCCAGCCAGATGAGTGCGTGGATTGCGGTGCATGTGAGCCTGT
>JBILNA010000128.1:0-3021 GCA_044375255.1 Candidatus Planktophila sp. | reverse complement strand
CATGTAAGGACAAATCCGTAGGAGCGCGCCCATGGCACTTGCATCCAACTATCCACAAGCACAGGGACTCTATGACCCTGCCGCAGAACATGATGCATGTGGAGTTGCGATGGTTGCCACCCTCAACAAGGTTGCAACACACGAGATTGTTGCTAAAGCGCTCACAGCATTGCGCAATATGGAACACCGCGGCGCGTCAGGTGCTGAACCAGATAGCGGTGATGGCGCAGGAATTCTCATACGCATTCCGGATACCTATTTTCAAGCTGTTGTAGATTTCAAACTTCCTGCAGCTGGTGCTTATGCAGCTGGAATCGCATTTGTTGCAAAGGGCGCAGATGTAAAGGGCGAGATAGCTCGGATAGCAGATGAAGAAGGTTTAGTTGTTGTGGGCTGGCGCGAAGTTCCCATTAACTCATCATCTCTTGGAAAGACCGCGCTGTCGGTCATGCCGGATTTCCATCAGCTTTTTGTCGCAGGCAAGAAAGGCGAGACAGGGATTGCCCTTGATCGACTTGCTTTTTGCCTTCGTAAGCGCGCCGAACACACATTAGATTTGTACTTTCCTTCGCTGTCTTCGCAAACCATTGTTTACAAGGGAATGCTTACAACTGGACAGTTAGAGGAATTTTTCCCAGAACTTTCTGATGAGCGTGTTGTTTCTCCGCTTGCTTTGGTTCACTCACGTTTTTCAACCAATACATTTCCGTCGTGGCCACTTGCTCACCCATACCGATTTATTGCCCACAACGGAGAAATCAACACCGTAAAGGGAAATCGCAATTGGATGCGCGCTCGCGAATCATTACTTGAAAGTGATCTGATTCCCGGTGATCTCAAGCGACTATTTCCTATCGTTGAAATGTCAGGCTCAGATTCGGCATCATTTGATGAGGTTCTAGAACTTTTGTATTTGGGTGGACGTTCACTTCCACACGCAGTGTTAATGATGATTCCTGAAGCGTGGGAGAACCATGCAACCATGCCGCAGAATCGTCGCGATTTCTACGCATTCCATGCATCGATGATGGAGCCATGGGATGGCCCAGCTTGCGTAACTTTCACCGATGGACATCAAGTAGGCGCGGTTCTAGATCGTAACGGTTTGCGTCCATCTCGTTACTGGGTCACCAAAGATGGATTGGTTGTTCTTGCATCCGAGGTTGGTGTATTAGATATCCCTGCTGAAAACGTGGAACGCAAAGGTCGTTTGCAACCAGGCAAGATGTTCTTGGTTGATATTGAACAAGGCCGAATCATTGAAGATGGCGAGATCAAAGATGGACTCGCTAATGCTGCTCCATACAGCGATTGGCTACATGCAGGAATTGTGAAGTTAAGCGATCTTCCATCACGTGAACATATTGTGTATCCACACTCATCAGTTGTTCGACGACAGAGAGCTTTTGGTTACACCGAAGAAGACCTGCGCATTTTGGTTACACCCATGGCAAAGAACGGCATGGAACCACTGGGATCGATGGGAACTGATACCCCAATTGCAGCTCTTTCTGAAAAGCCCCGGTTGATCTTTGATTATTTCTCACAACTTTTTGCACAAGTTACTAATCCGCCACTTGATGCAATTCGTGAAGAGTTAGTGACAAGCCTTGGAACTTCTATGGGTCCTGAACATAATCTCTTGGATCCGGGGCCAAGTAGTTGCCGCCAGATCTCATTAGCTTTCCCAGTAATCGACAATGATGAACTCGCAAAGATTATCCACGTTAACGCAGATGGTGACTATCCAGGTCTAAGTGCACATGTGGTCAGAGGGTTGTTTAGCATCGCAGATGGTGGAGATTCACTTCGAGATCGCCTTACCGAAATCAGAGCAGAAGTTTCACAAGCAATTAAAGATGGTGCACGAATTATTGTTTTGTCCGATCGTGATGGAGATGCTGAAAACGCGCCTATTCCATCCTTGCTACTTACCTCAGCGGTCCATCACCATTTGATTCGTGAAAAGACTCGTACCAAAGTTGGCCTTGTCATTGAAGCTGGCGATGTTCGTGAAGTTCACCATGTAGCACTTCTCATCGGCTATGGAGCAGCGTGCGTGAATCCATACCTTGCAATGGAATCTGCAGAAGATTTGGTGCTACAGGGAGTCATAACAGGAATCACTCCTGAAAAAGCTGTTAAGAATTTAATTAAGAGCCTTGGTAAAGGCGTCTTGAAGGTAATGTCAAAAATGGGTATCAGCACTATTGCCTCATACACAGGTGCTCAGGTATTTGAAGCTATCGGGCTGTCTCAAGAAATTGTCGACGAATACTTTGTAGGAACAACATCTCGCCTTGGCGGAGTCTCCTTAGATGTGATCGCACAAGAGACAATTGCGCGCCATCACATTGCATATCCACCTGGGGGAGAAGTTCCCGGAACGAAGCGCTTACCTATCGGTGGCGAGTATCAATGGCGTCGTGAAGGCGAACCTCACCTATTTGATCCAGAGACTGTGTTTACTTTGCAGCATTCAACTCGCAATAAGCGTTATGACGTCTTTAAGCGATACACCGATCGAGTCAACGAGCAGAGCAAGCGCTTGATGACTCTTCGTGGATTATTCCAATTTAAAGATGGAGTTAATCCAGCCATTTCTGTTGATGAAGTAGAGCCAATCAGTGAAATCATTAAGCGTTTCTCGACAGGCGCAATGTCTTATGGCTCGATTTCAGCCGAAGCGCACGAAACTCTAGCAATCGCGATGAACCGACTTGGTGGAAAATCAAATACTGGCGAAGGCGGCGAAGAAGTAGAACGTAACATCCCTATGGCAAATGGCGATTCAAAGCGCTCTGCCATTAAGCAGGTTGCTTCAGGCCGTTTCGGTGTTACAAGTAATTATCTTGTAAATAGCGATGACATTCAGATCAAGATATCTCAAGGGGCAAAGCCAGGTGAAGGTGGACAGCTACCAGGTAACAAGGTTTATCCATGGATCGCAAAGGCGCGTTATTCAACTCCTGGTGTGGGATTGATTTCACCGCCTCCGCACCATGATATTTATTCAATTGA
>JBILNA010000127.1:0-3027 GCA_044375255.1 Candidatus Planktophila sp. | reverse complement strand
CATGGATGCACTCAATGACACCGTGATAGTAAAACTGTCTGATATTCCGACAAGTTCAGATGGAATTAGTGCGAAGATCGCGCCTGTTTTGCGGGAAATAGCAGAAAAGAACTAGTCAAAGAAGAACTAGGTCGTCGCGATGCACTAGCTCGCGTTCATACTCTGCGCCCAATGAAGCGGCGAGTTCTTTCGTTGATCGGCCTAGCATTTGAGGCATATCCTCTGAATCAAATGCAACTAATCCGCGGGCAATTACTGCGCCATCAGGACCAACAAGTTCAACTGCATCGCCTGCAATGAATTCGCCTTCGACAGCAGTTACTCCAGCAGGCAGTAGTGAAACTCCGCGCTCAAGAATTGCAGTCACTGCGCCGGCGTCAAGAATTAACTTGCCCTGTGATTTTGTAGCATGTGCAAGCCATAACAATCGTGAAGTTGTTTTGCTAGCTTGGGCGTGAAAATGTGTTCCTAGCTTTTCTCCAGCAAGAGTTTTGTTGGAGTCTTCAAGTGAAGTAAGCAGCATCGGGATTCCGGCAGATGTAGCGATACGAGCAGCTTCAACCTTAGTAACCATTCCCCCGCTACCAACTCCGGCGGATCCTGCTCCGCCAAGTGTGACTGCTTCGATATCGGCTACCGATGAAACTTCAAGAATTCTTTGAGCACCAGCTTGCGTTGGAGGTGCGTCATAAAGAGCATCAATGTCTGAAACCAATACCAATAGATCTGCACCGATTAACAAGGCAACTAATGCAGCCAAACGATCGTTATCGCCAAAGCGAATCTCCTGAGTTCCAACAGAGTCATTTTCATTAATAACTGGAACTACTCCCAGTTGAAGAAGTTTGTATAGGGTTCGCTGGGCATTTTGATAATGTGAACGACGAACAACATCCTCTGTTGTGAGTAAAACCTGTGAAGCGGTAATTGAATGACGGGCAAAACTTTGGGTGTATTGAGCAACCAGCAAGCCTTGACCAACAGATGCTGCAGCTTGTTGTGTTGCTAGATCTTTTGGACGAGTTGTTAAACCAAGTGGTGCTAAACCAGCTGCAATCGCACCCGATGAAACCACAACAACTTCAGCGCCACGCTTTTTACAGGCAGCCACAACATCTACAAGTTTGTTTACCGCCGTGGCATCAAGTGCCGACCCAGCTTTACCTGTGAGAGAGGAGGAGCCAATCTTGATGACGATGCGTTTTGCAGAGGTAATCTGCTCTCGGCTCACTTGTCATCTCCATCCTTTAGATCTTCATCAGTAATAATCGGTGCTGAAAGTTTAGGTGTGTGAGGGTCAACAACGTTGTATTCCCACTGCTTGGCGATTTCATCCTCAGTCAAAACATCTTCAATTCGCTCAGGCATGTTCCACGTTGATTCAAGGCGTGAATCCTCGCCGCGACGGTGCAAGTGGCCCGCCAATTGTTCAGCACCAGCTTCAATAGTTGGCTCCCAATCAAAGATAACTTCGGTTTCACCATCACCAATCCGGACTTCACTTCCGGCAACTGCGCCCTTCTTGTACAACTCTTTTTCTACTCCAAGTTGTGCAAGACGATCTGCTAAATAACCAATAGCTTCGGCATTCTTAAAGTTAGTTTGACGAACCCAACGTTCAACCTTCTTGCCTCGAATCGTGAATGAACCATCTGCATTTGCATGGACCAAGAAGCCGGAGTCATCAACTGCCACTGGGCGCAAAATGATTCGAGTGCGCTCTTGTACACCCGCATCAGCCCGATTTTTCTGAACCAAACGCCCCATTGCATAAATCAAATCTTGTAATCCTGCTCGTGAAGCCGCTGATACTGGATAAACGTCATAACCCTTGTCTCGCAATTCTTGTTCAACCATATCTGCCATCGCTTGGCCATCAGGTAAGTCAATTTTGTTGAGCGCGACGATGCGAACACGATCTTCAAGTCCGCCATATAAAGCTAACTCATTTTCAATTGCTTCAAGATCTGCAACAGGATTTCGGTCGGTTTCTAAGGTTCCGCAATCAAGAACATGCACTAAAGCTACGCAACGTTCCACATGACGAAGGAATTCAAGTCCTAATCCCTTGCCTTGTGAAGCACCTGGAATAAGTCCTGGAACATCTGCGACGGTAAATCGTGTCTCACCTGCTTGAACAACTCCCAAGTTTGGAACCAAAGTTGTAAATGGATAGTCAGCGATCTTTGGGCGAGCCGCAGATACTGCAGCGATCAATGATGATTTTCCGGCACTTGGGAAGCCAACCAGTGCGATATCGGCAACGCTTTTTAACTCAAGAATTAATGTGCGTTCTTCACCTGGTTCGCCTAGTAATGCAAAACCTGGTGCGCGACGCTTTGATGATGACAGCGCCATATTTCCAAGACCACCAAAGCCACCAGCAGCGGCACTAAAGGTTGTTCCGGTGCCAATTAAATCAGCAATTTGTTCGCCATTAACATCGTAAACAACAGTTCCGTTTGGAACTCCGAGAATTAAATCTTCACCCTGGTGGCCATCCTTGCGATCGCCATATCCTTGATGTCCAGAAGTTGCTCTACGATGAGGTGAATGATGGAAATCCAGCAAAGTAGTAACACTGGGATCAACAACTAAAATTACATCTCCACCGCGTCCGCCGTTACCGCCATCTGGACCACCTAGTGGCTTGAATTTTTCGCGCTTGACCGAAACGCAACCATCGCCACCTTTTCCAGCAATGGCATAGAGAGTCACGCGATCAACAAAAGTTGTCACTTACCTACTCCCTTCACAATAAAAAAAGCGAGCCGCGTGATTACGGCTCGCTCTTTTACAAGAAACCTAAAATTAAGCTACCGGAGCCACATTCACTACTCGGCGTCCGCGAGCGCGACCGAATTCAACAACCCCTGCAGCTAATGCAAACAAAGTGTCATCCTTGCCACGACCTACGTTCTTGCCTGGGTGAAAATGTGTTCCGCGCTGGCGAACTAGAATTTCGCCAGCATTAACTTCTTGTCCGCCGAAACGCTTGATACCAAGGTACTGTGGATTGGAATCGCG
>JBILNA010000126.1:0-3045 GCA_044375255.1 Candidatus Planktophila sp. | reverse complement strand
GCGTTTCGTGAACTGCCAACACAGGAACAAAAAAGTAATGAAACGAAGACCGGTGATGCAATTATTTTAATCGAAAATCTGAGCGTCAAATATGGAGACAAGACCGCTCTTAATAATGTTTCTTCACAGATAAATGAAGGCGAAATAGTTGCTGTGATGGGCAGAAATGGCGCTGGCAAAAGCTCGCTTCTAAAAGCCATTGCAGGTGTTACTCCCGTTCAGTCAGGAAAAATTCTCGTATTGGGAAATAACCCTTCTGATTTGCAAGGCAAAATGCGCCGCCACAGTATTGGTTTTATCCCGCAGGAGCCAAGTGACCTTCTCTATGGACAATCTGTGGAGATTGAGTGCAACCAAGCAGATCGTGACAATGAATTAACTGCTGGGACAACCTCGTCGGTACTGGCGCAGCTTGTTCCAGGAATTTCAGGCACTACCCATCCACGAGATTTGTCAGAAGGGCAGCGTCTTGGATTGGCTCTAAGCGTTGTCGTGTCTTCAAATCCGACAATTCTGATTCTCGATGAACCAACTCGTGGACTTGATTACGAAGCAAAAAGTCAACTGACTCGAATTCTGATTCAGTTTGCTGCCACCTTTGGTAAAGCGGTACTGCTTGCAACGCATGATGTTGAGCTCGTTGCTGAACTTGCGACCCGAGTCATCTTTGTTGCAGATGGAGACATTGTTGCTGATGGGTCAACGCTGGATGTACTGCTTTCATCGCCAGCATTTGCACCGCAGGTAGCCAAGGTCATGTCTCCTCAACCATGGCTGAGTGTGAAAGATGTTGTTGCAGCCATCAAGGGAATGCCATGAAAACAACAAATAACATAATTACTTTTTCTCGAAAAACGGCTTTTATTTTACTTGTCGCATCAATTTTTAGCGCAGCAGGCTTTCTCTGGCCCTTTTTCTATGTGGGTGAAAATCTTCCTCAGACACAACTGTTCTTCTGGATCGCGGTTGCATTTTCTTGTCTAGTCGTGGTGCTTCAGGTTTCGAGTCAGCAGCTAGATGCGAAATCAATTGCACTACTGGGAGTTATATCCGCACTCATTGCAGCGCTTAGACCTTTAGGCGCAGGTGCGGTCGGCATCGAACCTATGTGGTTTATTTTGATTTTAAGTGCGCGTGTATTTGGACCATCATTTGGTTTTCTTTTGGGAATGATCTCCATGTTTGTTTCGGCGTTACTGACGGGAGGAATTGGACCCTGGCTTGGCTACCAAGTATTTGCTGCCGCTTGGATTGGCCTGATGGCTGGTTTCTTACCTAAAGCAACGCGGGGAAATCGAGAAATTGTGATGCTGATTGTTTATGCAATCTTTGCGGCACAAGTATTTGGAATCTTGATGGATCTTCAATTCTGGCCCTGGGCGCTGGGTTCATCAACACAGCTGTCATATCTGCCAAATGGTGACATAAACGAAAACCTAAGCCGCTTTATAACTTTTCACTTTGCTACGGCAATGGCGTGGGATATCCCGCGAGCAGTTTTTACATCAGCCCTAATAATATTTTCAGGCAAGCCCGTCTTGTCGGCTCTGCGTAGAACGCACACTCGCGCTGCATTTATAGCGCCAATAAGTTTTATCGAACGTGTGAAGTAACAAAAGGCAGTTTCACAACCTCGCATTGGCTTTCACGTCCTCGGACATCAATTACCAACTTCTGCCCCAACTTCACATCAGGGGTTAGTAAGGCAAGACCAATACCGTGCTTGAGTGTTGGCGAGAATGTACCGCTGGTAATTTCTCCAACAACAATTCCATCTAAGTTTTTTACTGCCATCCCAGCGCGTGGAATTCCACGATCTAACGATTTAAGGGCGAAACTCTTTCGAGGCACACCATCGTGTTTCTGTGCCTTTAGTTGCGCCGCACCAATGAAACTTTCTTTTTGCCAACCGACCGCCCAATTAGCGCTGGCTTCGACGGGTGAAATATCTAATGACAGTTCATGTCCATGCAAGGGGTAGCCCATTTCAGTTCTTAAGGTGTCGCGAGCTCCTAGTCCACACACCAAGCCACCCATAGGAGTTATGGCCTGAACAATCGCATCCCAAACCCTTGAGGCATCTGCGACCTTAGGCAGCAATTCGAAACCAAGTTCGCCGGTGTAGCCGGTGCGGCAAACAATTACTTCGGCACCTGCGATGTTTACATGAGTAAATGCCATGTAATCAATATCGACAGAGATCCCTAACTGAGAAAGCACTTCTGGAGCCAATGGGCCTTGAATCGCCAAGACAGCAAAATCATTGTGCAAGTTTGTGACCGTGATGTTTGCGGGCGCTTGATCTTGTAAAACTTTTACAACATCTGTTGTATTTGAAGCATTTGGTACCAGAAAGAAATCATTGGCTGAGTTTCGATATGCGATCAGATCATCGACAACTCCGCCATTAGGAGAACACAACAAGGTGTATTGAGCCGAGCCGTCGGCAATCTTGGTCAAATCATTTGTTAGGCAACTGTTGAGAAATTCCAGGGCTCCATCGCCTGTGACCGATGCCTTGCCCAAATGAGATACATCGAAGAGTCCCACCTTTTCACGGACCGCGGCATGCTCGGCCAGAACTCCGGCCCCCGGATACTCAATCGGCATAATCCAGCCACCAAAGTCGGCCATTTTTGCATTAAGTGCCAAGTGTTTATCGTTTAGCGGCGAGCTCTTCATTGCACAAACCTACCAATCTTTCTATTACGCTTCAGGGTATGAGCACACTAAAGATTTCTGATGGCGTCGTTAAAGATGAGGTACTCGTCCTAGGGCTTGCATCTACAAACTCAAAGGGCGGAATCGCCATTGAATCAGGTGACATGGCTATAGACACCAAGACCGTCTTGGCCCAGCTAATCGACATGGGCGCTACTGGAAAAACTGATGAAGTTATCAAGGTGCCAGGTACGCATGTTCGTATCTTTGTCTTCACTGGACTCGGATCTAAAGCATCGCAGTATTCGCATGAAACTCTTCGCCGTGCTGCAGGTGCTGCATCACGCGCACTGGCAGGAAATGCATCAGCAACTTTCTCACTTC
>JBILNA010000125.1:0-3048 GCA_044375255.1 Candidatus Planktophila sp. | reverse complement strand
AGAAGATTGGTAAAAATTTGGTAGAGATAGATACACCTAACAGAACAGCGCTACTTAAATACTGTTTTCGATCAAACCAATAGATCGCAAGCATCATTGTTGCAATCGACCACAAATCCCAATTAATAAACAGGGATGCAACCATTGCTGGTGCAACAGGCACAAGGTATGCAAACTCTGGTCGTATCTTTCTGACCACCAATACCGTGGCAATAAACAAAAGAATGAGAAAGAAAATATTTATATTAAAGTAAGAAACTGGAGAATTAGCTGCAAAAGAAGTTGCATACATAACCATTGCCGTTAAGACGGGATATTCAACACTGTTGTCATCACTTGCAAATGGCCACTGTTGGGTACTTAATCCACGTGCTTCAAATAGTGCAGGTAAGTCGCTGTAACAAGCATGAACATACTGATCAGGCGTAGCCCAGCCAATGTTTGCGCAATGACTAAATTTAGCTACAGAAAACAGTGCTGCCAGTATTGCTAAGGCAACAAGGGCTCTAGCCTTTAACAATTTGGTTGGCTCATTAATCTTTAGGCTTCTGTACTCCACCCGATGTCATAACAACAGGTTCTAATCCGCCAATGTTGGATGGTGCTGGGAAATCCATAATTGGTTCGCCCTTTAGCGCACCCTTCATAAATTGTGTCCAGATGCGAGCGGGGAAAGAACCACCAGTAAGCGAAGTCATTCCACCAATTCCATTAAGGGATTGGGTTGCGTTATCACGGAAGAATGAAACCGATGCGGCTATCTGTGGTGTGTAAGCACTAAACCAAGCAGAAGCATTTGACTGGGATGTTCCTGTTTTACCTGCGGCTGGTCGACCTAGTGCAAGAGCTGCTGCTCCCGTACCGCCCGTGATAGTTCCCTTAAGAGCGTAGGTTAAATCTGCCATTACCTCTTTGCTAAATGCTTCTTCTGTTTGAGGTGTTGCTTCATAGAGAACACCTTTGTTAGAACCCAATACTTGGGTTACAAGGAATGGCTTTGATCTAATTCCTTGGGCGGCAAAGGTTGCGTATGCGTTTGCAACATCAATAACGTGTGGACTTGAAGTTCCCAGAACAACTGAAGGTGTTGGCATCATCGCGACACTTTCAGGGATGCCTGCACGACGTGCAACATCTACAACCTTGTCTGGACCAACCTTGATTCCAAGTGGAACAAAGATTGTGTTAATCGAATGCTTAGTTGCATTGAAAAGGCTGGTCTGCCCCCAACCATTGTTTCCATAATTAGAAACAATGTAAGGCTTACCTAAATCATCAAAGGTTTGTGGTGAATCACCGTTCCACATTGAAGTAAGTGGAATTCCTTGTTCAAGCCCTGCAACCAAAGCGAATGCTTTAAAAGTGGAACCGGCTTGAGTAATTGATTGTGTTGCATCATTTAACTGGCGCTCTAAATAGTCACGACCACCATAAAGTGCAAGTATTTCGCCGGTTCCGGGGCGGATTGCAACTAGACCAATACGAAGATCAGTTGGTGCATTTTTTGGATAAAACTTGTTTACGGCATCGACCGCAGATTGCTGAGCTTTTTGATCTAAAGTTGTTTTAATAACAAGTCCACCAACAAGTAATTGGTCTTGGCTGAATCCAAGTTTTGCTAACTCTTTTTGGACCGCTTCGATGATGTGACCCTTTGGACCACTGAGCTGGCCAGAAGTTGAACGAGGCGCAACGGTTGGAAGCTTCATCTTCTCGGCATCTGCTTTTTCAAGCCAGCCCGCTTCGACCATATTGTTCTTTGTGTATTCAAATCGATTGGCAAGGCGCTCAGCGTTGCCTTCTTTAAACACTGGGTCATATAGGCCTGGTGATCGCAAAATTGATGCGATCACAACTGCTTGCGAATTTGTGAGTTGATCAACATTACGATTGAAATATTGCTGTGATGCGGTCATGACACCGTAAGAACCACGACCAAAATAAATTGTGTTTAAGTAGCTTTCAAAGATTTGATCCTTGGAAAGTTGGTTTTCTAATTTGATTGCAATTACAAGTTCTCGGACCTTGCGCTGAATTGTTCGGCTCGGGGTTAGAAAAGCGGTCTTGGCGTATTGCTGCGTGATGGTTGATCCACCCTGCAATGAACCGCCACGCAGATTATTAATTACAGCGCGTGCTATTCCTGTTACTGAAAAGGCTTTGTTTGAATAAAAATTGCGATCTTCGGCAGCCAGAACTGCGTAACGAACATTTAGTGGAATTTTTGCAAGTGGAACTATTTGTCGGTTCTGTGTTCCAACACGGCCAATTTCCTCACCGTTTGAGTACTGAATAATTGTTGATTGGCTGTTTACATAGGCGTTGGGATCTGGAATATCAACGGTGAAATATGCAAGAGCAAATAAAACTGATCCTGCAACGAATCCAAATCCGCCAAGGAAAACGGCTGCTCTAATCAGTAATTTACGGGCCATTTGGTAATGCTATCCCTTGGCGTAATCCTCATCCTCCAAGGTCCGCACTTTACGCGGGGCTTTCCGCTCAACTCCGTCACCCAAGATGTATGAGGCACACAGGTGATTCCATGAACAGTTCTTGCAGACCTCGACGATGTAGACAGTGAATTCGCCAAACTCGCGTTCCATCTCAACTAATTCACGGGGAGTCTTAATGCGCCCTGAGTATTGGCCTAGTTGTTCGCCAAAGGTGTATCGAAGTTCAACTAACTCTTCTTTTTTACATACTGGGCAGTTTCGATTAACTGTATCCCCGTGCCATTTAGCTGCACGCATCAAATATGGATCAGCATCGCAGGCATCAACGGTTCCACGAAAGAGAGCTATCAAGGTAGCTCGCTTATCGAGTGAATAATCGATGAATGATCGCTGCGATTTCATTAGGGTGAAGAATAATCCCAAATTCAGGGATACGCTCTTTCTTATGAGTTTCGCTGGGTTGATTCGACATCCGAGGCTTTCGCGGCTCCTGGCTGTTCGTTGGACAGGGCAAATGACCGATGGTGTCTTTCAAAGCGCACTTGCCTCCTTTGTTTTGTTTTCACCCGAACGACAAGCAAATGCCCTCAGT
>JBILNA010000124.1:0-3054 GCA_044375255.1 Candidatus Planktophila sp. | reverse complement strand
TGGAATTTAACGATCTTGGCCAATTCCTCAGAATCTAGGCTTGCGCCACCGATCAAAGCGCCGTCAACATCTGACTTCTTCATGATTTCTACGATGTTAGACGACTTTACGGAACCGCCATACAAGATGCGCATATTTGAAGCAATTTCTGGTGATCCGATGTTCTCAACCTCTTCACGGATTGCCGCACAAACCTCTTGGGCATCTTCAGGTGTTGCGGTTTTTCCGGTACCAATCGCCCACACTGGTTCATAAGCAATGACGATCTTCTTTAGTTCTGGCTTTGTGAATCCTTCTAACCCTGCACGAATCTGTCGAATTACATGACTTACATGTGTTCCTGACTCGCGGATTGCAAGTTCTTCACCAACACAAAAGATTGGAGTAAGTTCATTAGCAAGCGCAGCTTTAATCTTTCGGTTGATGAGTGCATCTGATTCTTGATGGATTGCTCGTCGCTCCGAGTGTCCGATGACAACGAAGGTGCAGCCGAGCTTTGCAAGCATTGATCCAGAAATGTCTCCGGTAAATGCTCCGCTAACTTCAGGTGAGAGATCCTGTGCGCCGTATTGAAGGCGCAAACGATCCCCATCAACCAAAGTTTGAATTGACCGTATATCTGTAAATGGAGGAATGACGGCGACATCTACTGCGTCATAATCCTTGTCCTCAAGACCATAAACCAACTTCTGAGCAACTGCGATCGCCTCGAGGTGATTGAGGTTCATCTTCCAGTTTCCTGCCATTAATGGTTTACGCATTGTCTGCTCCTATGTTCAGTTTCTTTTAAATCAACTCAAGTGCTGTAAGGCCAGGTAGTTCCTTGCCTTCTAGATATTCAAGTGAAGCACCGCCGCCGGTAGAAATGTACCCGAACTGCGAGTCAGCAAAACCTAACGCGCGAACCGCCGCAGCAGAGTCTCCCCCGCCTACAACGGAAATTCCTGAAACCTCTGTCAAGGCCTGAGCAACAACTTTGGTTCCTGCGGCAAAGTTAGGAAATTCAAAGACACCCATAGGGCCATTCCAAAAGAGTGTCTTGCACTTTACGATTTCTGCAGCAAAGGCAGCTGCCGAAACCGGACCTATATCCAGACCCATTTGATCCGCAGGGATTGCATCTGCGGCAACAAGTGTTGGTGTGGCATCCGCGGCAAAAGTAGGTGCAACCACGATGTCGGTGGGAAGTAAAAGCTTTACGCCATTCTTTTCGGCTGTCGCAATCAGTCCCGTAACAACATCGAGCATCTCTGCTTCAACAAGTGAAGTGCCAATCTCTTTGCCTTGGGCTTTAAGGAATGTAAAAACCATTCCCCCACCAATAGCTAAGACATCAACCTTGCCTAGCAAGTTTTCAATTACGCCGAGCTTGTCTGAAACCTTCGCTCCACCAAGAACAACACCATACGGGCGCTCTGGATTTTGAGTTAACTTCTTTAATACCTCAACTTCGGCTGCAACTAACTTTCCTGCTGCATGTGGAAGTAATTTAGGAAGATCAAAGACCGATGCATGCTTACGGTGAACCGCACCGAAACCATCTCCAACATAGAAATCAGCAAGCTTTGCTAGGTCGGCTGCAAAGGCTGCGCGCTCTGATTCTTCCTTGCTGGTCTCTGCGGCACTAAAGCGAATGTTTTCTAGAAGCAGAATTTCACCTGCTTGCAATGATTGTGATGCAGCCGTTACCGCCGGACCAGTTACCTGGCCAGTGAACTTCACTTCTTGACCAAGCAGTTCGGATAAACGTTGTGCCACAGGTGCTAACGAAAGTTCGGGCTTTGCCTCACCTTTTGGTCGTCCAAGGTGCGCTGCGATAACAAGTGATGCACCTTTTTCAAGCAAAGCTTGAATAGTAGGAAGCGAAGCTTTGATTCGTCCATCATCCTTAATAACTCCCTCTTTCAAGGGAACATTAAGGTCACAACGAAGAAAGACTCGCTTTCCTGCTACATCAATTGTTGAAAGATCTGGCATTACAGAGTTTTGCCAACGTAGTCGATCAAGTCAACGAGACGGTTTGAGTAACCCCACTCATTGTCATACCAACCAACGATCTTGACCTGGTTACCAATTACCTTGGTCAAACCTGCGTCGAAGATACATGATGATGGATCGGTGACGATGTCTGAAGAAACAATTGGATCTTCAGTGTATGAAAGGAATCCCTTTAGTGGGCCATCAGCTGCAGCCTTCATCGCTGCGTTAATTTCCGAAGCTGTTGCTTCCTTTGCAAGCTCGACAGTTAGATCTGTTGCAGAACCTGTTGGGACTGGAACACGCATGGCGTAACCATCTAGCTTGCCCTTGAGCTCTGGCATAACCAATGAGATCGCCTTTGCAGCACCCGTTGATGTAGGAATCATGTTTGTTGCCGCCGCACGTGATCGACGAAGATCCTTGTGTGGGAAGTCCAGGATTACCTGGTCATTTGTGTAAGCGTGAATTGTCGTCATTAAGCCCTTAACAATTCCCCAGTTGTCCTGAAGTACCTTTGCCATAGGTGCAAGGCAGTTAGTTGTACATGAGGCGTTTGAAATAATGTTGTGCTTTGAACCGTCGTACTGTGTGTGGTTTACACCCATAACGATTGTGATGTCCTCATCAGTTGCTGGTGCAGAGATGATGACCTTCTTGGCTCCAGCTGTAATGTGCTTTTGTGCATCTGCAGCCTTGGTAAAGATTCCTGTTGATTCAACTACAACATCAGCCTTTACAGAGGCCCAAGGCAAATTAGCTGGATCGCGCTCTGAGAAAACCTTGATGGTCTTTCCGTCAACGGTGATTGAATCTTCTGTGAATGTCACTTCAAGACCTAGGCGACCCAAGATTGAGTCATATTTTAGAAGATGAGCAAGCGTCTCATTGGGAGTTAAGTCGTTAATTGCGACGATGTTGATGTTTGGGTTAGTAAGTGAGGCACGGAAGAAGTTACGCCCGATGCGACCAAAACCATTGATTCCGACATTAATCACGAAAGTGTCCTTGCTACTAGTGGGGCACATGAAAAAGCCCAGCGTCTGGTGGTTCGTAAAACTGCCACAACGCTGGGGG
>JBILNA010000123.1:0-3078 GCA_044375255.1 Candidatus Planktophila sp. | reverse complement strand
TCGGCAGCTTGCGGAGAAGGCTCAATTCCACATTCATATGCATCTAACTTGGCACGGTTGTAACGCTTTGGACCTGCGAGCGCTCCGGCGGCGACTGAGAAAACCGCGAAGCCGAGGCCGATCGCGCCGATCACCAAGATTGGAATGTATGGATTGGATGTCACGGTCGAAATCCTAAGGTCGAAAGGCGTATGCCTGTGACCGCTAGCCCTTAATCCCGCTGTGAACTGCAACAACACCAAAGGTTAGGTTTTTCCAGGTAACCCCAGTCCAGCCAGCTTTTTCCATTCGAGCTGCCAAGGCGGCTTGATCGGGCCAGGCCCTGATCGATTCGGCCAGATATACATAGGCATCTGGGTTCGAACTTGTTCTCTTGGCGATCATCGGCAGCAGTTTCATCAGATATTCGGTGTAAATGGTACGAAACGGAGGCCAGGTTGGATGGCTGAACTCAACGACGACCATTCGGCCCCCTGGCTTTGTGACCCTTCGGGCCTCGGCGAGCGCTTTATCGAAATCTGCCGTGTTTCGAAGGCCGTACGAGATGGTGACGACATCAAATGTATCCCCCTCAAAGGGCAGATTCAGGGCATCGGCCTTGGAGAAGTTCAGATACGGGCGAGCTTTTCGGCCCTGGGCCAGCATTCCCTCGCTGAAATCGGTGGCAAAAACGGTCGCCCCAGCCATAAAGAGTGGTTCTGAGGATGAGCCTGGTCCAGCTGCCAGATCCAAGATCAACATCCCAGGTGCTGGTGCGATGATCTTTGTGGCTGCTTTGCGCCACGCCTTGGTTCGGCCCAAACTCAAAAGATCATTTACCAGGTCATATCGCTTGGCGACTCCATCAAACATAGCCGCGACTTCATCGGGATCTTTGTTCAGATTCGCGCGGGACATGCGCATATTCTCCCTTGAAGTAGGCTCATCCACAACTCAGCGCCACAACAACAAAGGCATGATTTAGAGGAGCGTTCTTCCCCAATGGTTCAACTGGTTCCAGTCACGACGACCCGCCTTGGTGAGCATTTGCCGCTGTTGGATTTACTTCCGGATACCCAACCTCTTGCATGGGTGCGAAGCGGTGAAGGCTTAGTTGGCTGGGGAACCTATGCAACAACAACAGTTAGTGGCCCACATAGATTTGCAGATGCACGTCACTGGTGGCAAAAACAGTTAGAAAAGTTAACTATCAATAACACGGTGCACGGCAGCGGCACAGGTCCAGTTTTGTTTGCATCTTTTTCATTTGCACCTGAAGATGTTTCAGTCCTAGTTATTCCTCAAGTTGTTGTTGGAACAAAAAGCGGCAAATCATGGATTACATGGATCGGAGCAGATTCGCAACCAGATTTGAAAACAGAGCCAGATCATTTCTCTAATGGTGAAATCAATTGGAAAGATGAGCCCGGGGCAAATGATTTATGGAAAGCCAGAGTCGCTACCGCAGTTTCTAGAATTCAAAATGGTGATTTAGATAAAGTTGTTCTCGCTCGAGACATGACCGCTACATCAAGCAAAGCGATTGATCCGCGTCGCATTTTAAACAAGCTTGCGCAGGAATATCCAACAACTTGGAAGTTTTCAATCTCAGGATTAATTGGTGCAACTCCAGAGCTATTGCTACGCCTCTCACGCGGAATGGTTACATCACGTGTGCTTGCAGGAACAATTAGCAAGACGGGAGACGATGCTAAAGATCTTGCTTTGGCAGGCTCACTTGCCCGATCTTCAAAAGACCTTGCAGAACATGAATATGCGGTGCGATCAGTTGCAGATGCCATCGAACCATTTTGTTCTTCAACAAATGTCCCAGAATCACCATATGTTTTACACCTTGCAAATGTCATGCACCTTGCAACGGATGTAACTGGTGCCTTAGTTGAAACACTTTCACATGTTGATGCATTTACAATCTTAGAACAACTTCATCCATCAGCCGCTGTTTGCGGAACTCCACGCCCACAAGCGGCGAAGTTAATCGCTGAAATAGAAGGAATGCCCAGGGGTCGCTATGCGGGGCCAGTTGGTTGGATTGATGCTGCCGGTGATGGCGAACTTGGAATCGCTTTACGTTGCGGGCAAATAAACGGCGATTCAATAAGAATTTTTGCTGGGTGCGGAATCGTAGATGGCTCAGATCCAGAGATTGAACTAGCTGAAACTTTTGCAAAGTTTGCTCCTATGAGGAGCGCGCTTACATAGAACTGTGTCTTTAGAAGGACTTTAGAGATTCATAAATTGCTTTTAAGTTCTCAGCATTGCTTTCTCGATTTGGAACATCACAAACAACAACACTGATTCCAGAAACTGGCGCTGTAACTTCGGCTTCTAATTCTTTGATACTTGAAATTGATCGTGCAGATACTCCCATTGATTTAGCTATCTCTGCAGGGTTAAGTCCATGCGGAGTTCCAAAGACTGTTTCGAAGCCTTCTGAACCTCGTTGAGGCAAAGTTGAAAAAATACCGCCGCCATCATTGTTAATCACAATAAATTTGCAATTAATCACTTCTTTATTGATCAAGCCTGTTAAGTCATACAGGAATGAAAGGTCGCCCAAAATTGCAATAGTTGCCCTGTGTGAATAAGCAATGCCTAGCGCGGTAGAGATATTGCCATCGATGCCAGCTAAACCTCGGTTGGCATAGGTAACTACCCCACCACGAGGAACGGCGAAACCTTCAAGGTCTCGAATCGGTCTAGAGGATGAGACAAACAAAGCCGTTTCATCGGGAATTGCTGCGGCAATTGTTCGCGCAATGACGGCTTCATTCCAACCTTCAAGTGATGTAATTAGTTTCTTAGTTCGCTCGGAAACTTTGTTCCAGGTAGATATCCATTCATCAGATTGAATGACACCTTGCAATTCTGGAAGCGAAGTAAAAATGCGATCAGCTTGGCGATCGGTATCAACAGTTGCTGTGCGAGGATCTACGACATATTCGATTGGACTTAATTTAATAAAGGCATTTATTGAACGTGAAAGAGTGGTTCGACCAATAACCAGAACAGATTGCGGAATTAAAGTGCTTCTGATCTCTTGAGATGTTAAGAAAATAGAGGCATGTGCGATTGCAT
>JBILNA010000122.1:0-3091 GCA_044375255.1 Candidatus Planktophila sp. | reverse complement strand
AACTCCGCGGGAAGTTCGAGTCAGCGAGTAACTGGTCGAGATACCAAATGAATCCTTTAAAGTAAAAACTTTTGTTTGACGCAGTATTAGGTCAGCACTTTTTGCGATCACCACGCCGTCGACAACTGCAGTTTGGGTTGCTTCAGGCGTTGCAGCTTCGGTAGAACTGGGCTTAGTTGCAGGCGATTTACTGTTATCAATCGAAGTCGGTCTGGGCGTTGACGATGAAATTGCTTTTCTTTCAGTCGGTGTCGGCAAAGGACTCTTTGGGTTCGGGGTGAGCGATGATGCCTTTTTGCTTAGAACTTCTGTTCTTTGAACAATTGCGCCAAGTAGTACTACTCCCGCAAGCAAAACAAACACCCGTCGAGAACTCTGCGTCATAAGTAAAATCATAGTCCTAAGCCATGTGGGAGTTTGGGCAGGAAATTCCGCTCAAACCTCCAGAAATGTTAACTTCCCTATAGGTTCGCGCCACATAGTCGGACTACCCTTATCGCTATGACTTTGCATTCACAAACCCGTGCTTACCTCGATTACGTCGCCGCTAACAATCCAATGGCAGCTGACGCAACTTTAGAAGAGCGACGTGCAGATGTTGCTGATTATCTCATGTATGCAGGTCCTGAATCTAACGATGTGCACACCGAACACACTTATTTCACTTCACCAACTGCTGATCTACATGCCGTGATTTTTCGTCCTAAGAATGTTAAACCAAATGCGCCAGCTCTTGTTTATTTCCATGGCGGAGGTTGGGTGTTTAGTTGGACACTTCGATATGCCCCACAGATGTCTAACATCGCCGCAGAAACTGGGTTTGTGGTGATTGGTATCAATTATCAAAAGGCTCCAGAACATCCGTTTCCAACTCCATTTGATGATTGCTATGCAGGTTTGCTTTGGGTTGCAAAAAATGCAGAGCGTTTTGGAATTGATCCAACAAAGATTGGTGTGGGAGGCGATAGTGCAGGAGGAAATTTAGCTGCAGCGGTTGCATTGAAGGCGGCAGATACAAATGATGTGAAGTTGGCTTATCAAATGCTTATCTATCCATGCCTTGATACTAATTTTCATACAAAGTCATACCTTGAGCATGAAACTGGTTTTGGTTTAGAGAGCCTGGGAATGCAGTGGTGTTGGGGGGCATATGTCCCTGAAGCACACATGAACAATAAATATGCGATTCCTGCTCGAGCAACTACCTTTGAAAATGTTGCGCCGGCAATCATCGGCTTAGCCGAACACGATGTTTTGCGCGATGATGGCGCGAACTACGCAGTTGCTCTAGAAAAAGCCGGTGTACCTGTAATCATCAAGGAGTATCCAGGGACGATTCATGGATTCTTTGGCCATGGTTTCATGGTTGATGATGCTTACAACCTACGAAAATGGCTTAGTGAGCAGTTAGTTAAAGCTGTTCAATAAGCAATTATTATTCTTTGAGTCCCTCACCACCTACTTCAGGTTATAGGCAATAATTAATTTATGAATCCAAGGATCTGCGTTATCGGGGCTGGCCCTAGTGGCATCACCGCAGCCAAAAACTGCCTTGAAAACGGTTTAGATGTTGTGGTCTTTGAGAAGAATGACAAGGTTGGCGGTAACTGGGTCTTTAACTCAAAAACCGGACATTCGAGTGTTTATGAGAACACACATTTGATCAGCTCAAAGGCATGGTCTGAATTTGAAGATTATCCAATGCCAGATTCATATCCTGATTATCCGAGCCATATCCAACTGCAAAACTATTTCCAATCCTATGCAGTTCACTTTGGCGTAATGCCTAGGATTAAATTTGATCACACTGTCAATCATGTGAATCGCCAAGACGATGGAAATTGGCTCGTTCAATATACCGATAACAGTGGAGTGATGAAGAGTGAAGTATTTGAATATTTGATGGTTTCTAATGGCCACCATAATGTGCCAAAGTATCCAGAGTATCCAGGAGATTACATCGGAAAGTTTTTGCACTCCCATGATTTCAAGGGCGTGGATGAAAGCTGGCGAGATAAGCGCGTACTAGTTATTGGCGGTGGTAACTCTGCCTGTGATATTTCTGTTGAAGCAGCTCGGATGACTAAGACAGTGCACATGTCAATGCGCAGTCCGCAGTGGTTTTTCCCAAAGTTTATCTTCGGTCAACCAGGTGATGTCTTTGCTGCGCGTAGTAAGTGGTTACCAAGGAAGCTTCGCCAATATGGTCTGAAGTTTTTAGTCAAGATAATTCAAGGTCCATACAGTCGTTATGGATTACCAGAGAACACCACTCTCCCGCTGACTAACCACCCAACTTTGAACTCAGATCTGATGGATTACATTCGCCACGGCCGGATTAAGCCACGCAAAGCAATTAAATCTTGGAGTGGATTAACCGTTGAGTTTGTCGATGGCAGTAAAGAAGATTTTGACATTATTTGCGCAGCAACGGGCTTCTGGACTACCTTCCCATTTTTTGATGAAGATTTTATAAACTTTAGGAACTTAACAGAGGTCCCGCTATTCAAAAAGATGATGCATGAAAAGTATGAAAATCTTTATTTCATCGGATTGTTTCAACCTCTAGGTTGTATTTGGCCACTGGCTGATTATCAGGCAAAGATTGCTTGTTTAGAGATAAACGGAAAGTACCGTAGACCAAAAGATATGAAATCTGCGATTGAGCATGAGGTCAAAAATCCCCATTTCAATTTCACGCCTGGTCAACGTCACGCAGTAGAGGTCGATTACCACCTGTTTCGTAAAGAGTTGAAAAATGAATTGAAGAAGGCTGGCCTAGATATAGGTAAATCACCTGCCGGCAACAAGAAGCTGTATAAAAGTTTTGCTTAATTAATCAAGGCTCGCCAGATGCCGTGGAGTCGCAATAATTGGCTAATCAAAAGATAGGGTCCTGAGATGAAAAAGATCTTTCTCGTATTGCTTTCGATTCTGCTTTTAACTGGGTGTGCAACAGCGCCTGAAGTTGAATTAATGGGAAGTTGGTAAGGAGTTCGCGCTTCGACTCATATGGGTCACACCATGGATATCAAGTTCTACTAGACTAACTTCATGCTTGGTGGAATCAATAACGGACTCTTCCTGCAAT
>JBILNA010000121.1:0-3093 GCA_044375255.1 Candidatus Planktophila sp. | reverse complement strand
AAGAATTCAACCCAGTCACGCGCAAATCCTGCTTTAACTTCTGACATAGTCGCAGAGCCTACAGGCATAAAGGATAGACTTCATACATGAATCAGCAATCAAAGGTTGCCGTGATCGGTGCTGGCGTAATGGGCGAGGCCCTTATCGCTGCTTTGATTTCATCTGGTGTTAACCCAGATCTCATAACAATCTCTGAAAAGCGCGAAGATCGTGCACAAGAGCTGATTTCGAAGTATTCAATTAAAGCTGAAGCCCTCAACGCCAATGTTTCAGATGCAGATGCACTTTTGTTGGTCGTGAAACCACAAGATATGGCCTCCATTCTTGAAGAGATTAAGGGTTCAATAAATCCAAAAGCAGTTGTGATCACCTTTGCTGCGGGCAAGACAATTTCATTTATTAGCAATGGCCTTGGAACCGGCAACCCTGTTGTTCGGGTAATGCCAAATACTCCGACACTTGTTGGCAAAGGTATGGCAGCAGCATCAATAGGTGCTGGTGTCACAGATGCTCAACGTGATTTTGTTCTTGGTTTTCTAGCAACAACTGGCACAGTAATTGAAGTCTCCGAAGATCTACAGGATGCAGTAACCGCCACCAGTGGTTCGGGACCTGCTTACTTCTTTGCCTTTGTCGAAGCGATGGTTGCTGGTGCACAAGAGCTGGGGCTTTCGGAAAAAGATGCAACAACCCTTACGGTTCAAACAATTGTTGGCGCAGCCAAACTTCTTGAAGAATCTGGAAAAAGTGCAACAACTTTGCGCGAAAATGTAACTAGCCCACATGGGACAACCGCTGCAGCCCTTGCATCTTTTGGCGATGACAACCTGAATTCAATGGTTGCTAAAGCAATGAAGGCGGCCCGCGATCGTTCGCAGGAATTAGCGTGAAACGCTTACTTTCCTTCGCTTTAATTGCTGCTTTTCTTGTAGCTCCTGCGGGTCATGCAGCTCCAAAAAAGATTGCTGTAAAGCCACTTCAGTTGATGACAACCGTCGGGACTCCTGATCAAGTCAGCGGTGTTGTGGTTTCCGGCAGAACCATAATTGTCTACGGAAGCAAGGCAGCTAAAGCATATGCACGAGCAGTTGATACAACTGGCAAGGAGCTTTGGAACCTGTCCTTAGATCAATCTGTAGCATCAATTGCAACTGCTGCAGCAGTCGATGCTGCAGGTGATATTTGGGTTGCAGGTGCTACACCCTTAGCGCTGGGTTTAACATCGCCAACTCCTGCGGCAACGCCAGTTAATCCAGATAATGCTGCGGTTCCACCAAATTCTGCGGCTGGAAATTTGCAGGCGGTCACAATCTGGAAAGTGACTGCTGCGGGCGTGCTTACCGCTACAAATACTTTGCCGACAAGTTCAGTTGTGTTTCCAACAGCTATCTCTGTGGATCGAAATGGTGCTTCTGTTGTTGGAATCATTGGAACCGAGAAAGGCAGTGCGGGATTTTTTGTAAATACTGACAAAACCGGATTGTTTGGCAAGCTTTTACAAATTGGTTTGGCATCAACAACTGCAGATACGGTGGTTCGGCATATTGACGGAAGTTTCACAGTAGCTGGTTCCAGCAGTGAAACTTTGGCTGGCAAGAAAGTTGCCGGAATAATCGATGGTGTGCTGGTTAAAATATCTAAGACATTGAAAGTCACAAACGTAGTTCGAAGTTCAGCGGTTAAAGGAAAGCGAATCTGGAACAGCGCAACCTCTACTTTACTGCTGGGCGGAGAAGTTGTTGCTGGTGGAAAAATAGAAAGTGCAATAACCAAGTTTTCATCATCATTTGCACCAACCTGGACTTTTCGTTTTCCATCTACTGGACCGGCAATAACCGTTGGATCAACGTATGCACTCTTTATGTCGACAGGTGCAACAGCTCAACTCTCCTGGAATCCCAAGGTTGCAACACCATTACTCTTGAGCTTTGATGCAAAAGGCACAGTTGTAGCCGCCGATAGCGGGCCAATAGGGCAGAAAGAAGTGCTCGGAGCGGTACTTTCAAAGGAGTTAGGGCTTTTGGTGGTCACATCAAGCGCAGATACGGTTTCGATTTTTACCCTCATTCCGCGGTAACCTAAACCCCCGCACACACAGTGCGTACATTAGAAATGAGAGCGTGACATATGGGTTCCGTGATTAAGAAGCGACGCAAGCGCATGGCGAAGAAGAAGCACAAGAAGCTTCTGAAGAAGACTCGCATTCAGCGCCGTAACGCTAAGTAATAAATTACGGTTTAAGAAGTGCAAGCTTTCCATTAATAGTGGCAAGCACATATTTAACTTTATTTACAGTCACCCAAGCGCTCTGAGTAGGTTCAGGGCCTTGGGTGCTGCTAACTAAGCGGATTGCAGATTGGCCAAGATCTCTCTTGCTCGTATCTAGAGCACACAATCTTTCTTGGCAATTAAAGATAATTGTATTTCCATCAGTTGCCAAATACTTATCTGGTGTTCCAAAGTTTTCAGTAGTCAGTTTGTAAATCTTCGTGGAATCTTTTAGCCAGCTCCAACGAATTTGATCGGGCTTTGGTGCAGAAGCAGCTGATGCTCCCAACCAGGTTACAAATACACCTGAAGACGTTCTGGCTAATGCAACATCAAATCCAAAAATTAAGGCGTCTTGAGTTGAAATATCTAATGTCTGATACTGCCAAGCAGTCGGCTCTACCGATGTTCGAGTTGCGACGCGAATAGCACCCGAGGTTATCTCTTTCTTCTGATTCATCGAAATAACCGAGTCATAAGCGACATATGTTGTGCTGCCATCGAAAATTGCTTGAAGATGGAACCCGACATCTCCGGTAGTTCGGCCATCTGTTTTGCGATCGCCATCGACTAATTCATAGCGCCAAGAAGCATTTCTGGTTTTAACTGCGCCTAGTAAAACTCCTTGGGATTCATCACGATAGAAGACTTGGACCGCACTTGCTGATGCTACACATGCGTTAGCAACGCTTACATCACTAGATGTACGTACTCGAACTGGATCCTCGTAGTTGTTTACAGAAGAACCATTCCCATCAACGGTTTCGAAAGTGAAGTTTTTTCCATTGAAGGTTGAGTATCGAAGATCTTTTTCAGTCGCATCTG
>JBILNA010000120.1:0-3130 GCA_044375255.1 Candidatus Planktophila sp. | reverse complement strand
TTGGGACAGGTAGTGGTTCTGGCAGCGGTGCGCGAGGTCGATCGATGTCGCGGTTGTGGCGATCAGCCATGTTTTATGAAGCAGGGGTTTCTAGACGAGGAAACAAAACCGGCGTCTTTGTAACCGTAGCGCCTTGTGGAAGCTGTCCCCATGTGGCTACATCTGAAATCTTTTGTGCGGATAGATCCCCAAGTGAATTTTGTGCACCAAGGCTTTCCCACAAAATTTCGCAGGTCTGTGGCATCACCGGATGCAACAACACGGCAAGTGCTCGCAATGATTCAGCAGTGTTGTACAAAACTTCTTCAAGCACTGCTTGGTTTGCAGAATCTTTTGCCAGTATCCATGGCTCTTTAATTGTTACATATCCATTTACTTGCTTACAGAAATCCATGATCGCCATGATTCCGCCTTGAAAATCAAGTGCACACATTGCAGCATCAGCTTTTGCCACAGTTTCTTTAAGAGCTGCCTCTAATCCAGAATCATGACTGACTGCTGGAAGTGAACCAGCACAATACTTTTCAACCATGGCCGCACTTCGTGAAGCCAGGTTGCCAAAGTCATTTGCTAGCTCTGATGTGTAACGAGCGCTCATGTCTTCCCATGAGAATGAACCATCTGTGCCAAAAGGAATAGCTCGCAAGAAGTAATAACGGAAAGCGTCAATTCCAAAATGATCAGTAATGTCCTTTGGTGCAATTCCGGTCAACTTGCTCTTACTCATCTTTTCGCCACCAACTAGTAACCAGCCGTGAGCAAAGACCTTCTTGGGAACAGCTAGACCTGCTGCCATTAACATCGCTGGCCAGATAACTGCGTGGAAGCGCAAAATATCTTTTCCAACCAAGTGCACATCTGCTGGCCAAGTTTGGGCAAACTTCTTGCCGCCTTCAGAATCTGGTGCATCTGTTAAACCAACCGCAGTTGCATAGTTCAGTAAGGCATCAAACCAGACATACACAACCTGATCGGTATCCCATGGAACAGGAATACCCCAATCAAATGTTGATCGAGAAATGGAAAGATCTGAAACACCGCCTTCGAGGAATGACACAACTTCGTTGCGGGCACTTTCTGGTTGGCAGGCATCGGGATTGTTTTTGTAATGAGCAAGAAGAGGCTCGACAAATGCGGAAAGTTTAAAGAACCAGTTGTTTTCATTTACCAATTCAATGGGCTTGCTATGAATCGGACAGCATTTAGCGCCGTCGATTTCAATCAGATCGCCAGGAAGTTTGAACTCTTCGCACCCTACGCAATATGGGCCTTCATACTTGCCTGCATAGATGTGTCCAGAATCTTTGAGTGATTGCAAAAACTTTTGCACACGTTCTGTGTGACGCTTTTCGGTAGTTCGAATAAAATCATCATTAGCGATGTTGAGATGTTCCCAATTTGGCTTCCAAGCCTCTTGCACTAATTTATCTACCCATGCTTGTGGCGCTGCATTATTTGCTTCTGCAGTACGCATAACTTTTTGTCCATGTTCATCTGTTCCCGTTAAGAACCACACTGATTCACCTTTTTGGCGGTGCCAACGGGTCAACACATCTCCGGCAACGGTTGTGTAAGCATGGCCAATATGTGGCGCATCGTTGACGTAATAGATCGGCGTCGTTAAGTAGAAAGACTTAGTCACTGGCTCATCTTATTCGCATCGACCACAGCGGCATAAACGAGGCGTTTAGCAATCCCGAATTCATCGGCAACAGTTGCAATTGCCGCCTTTCGATCCATTCCGGCTACCTCAAATTCACGGACTCTGGCCACCATATCTGCCGCTGTCAGAGCTGCCGAGTCAGTTGCAGCTCCAGCAATCACAATAGTGATTTCGCCTAAAACTTCATTGCTATTGGACCATGTGGCCAATTGTGCCAATGTGCCACGAATCGTTTCTTCGTATCGCTTTGTCATCTCGCGACATATCGCACCTTGTCGTTCTGCTCCAAAAACATTTACGCAATCTGCTAACGAATCCACAAGTCGATGTGGTGCTTCAAAGAAAACCATGGTCCGTTCTTCAAATCGAAGCTTTTCAAAAGTTGCCAGACGAGCACCTGCTGTACGTGGCGGAAATCCTTCAAAAGAAAAACGGTCAGTTGGTAGTCCAGAGAGAGCCACCGCCATTGTGACCGCACTTGGCCCAGGGATAACTGAAACCTCAATGCCCTCAGCAATTGCATCTCGCATCAGGCGAAAACCTGGATCGCTAATTGTCGGCATGCCTGCATCAGAAACAACCAGCACCGTTGCTCCACTTTTGAGTTCAGCCAATAGCTCGCGGCTACGCTCTTCTTCATTACCTTCAAAGAAAGACAGGACACGGGCGGTAAAGGTGACTTCGATATCTGTACACAAGCGATGGAAGCGGCGAGAATCTTCGGCAGCAATAATCGATGCCTTTTCAATCGCACTTTTTAGACGGGCGCTTGCATCCCCAGGATTACCCAAAGGAGTTGCAGCCAAGATGAGCGTCATGGAGTAATCCTCTCAGTAAATAGTAGTAAACGCGCTTACTCTTGTCCTATGCCCGCGGCAATTGCTCCGATACTCATCGCACTAGCCTCATTTGTGTTGCGCCTTATAAACCTTGGATCAACAAAAGGCTACATCTTTGATGAGGTGTACTACGTCGACGGTGCTCGGGATCTATTGAAATACGGCGTAGAAGTAAGTGGAAGTGACCCTGAATTTATCGTTCACCCCCCTGTTGGAAAGTGGCTTATTGGCGGGGGAATAGCCATCTTTGGAGACAACGAGTTTGGTTGGAGATTTGCAACTGCACTTATTGGCACGCTACTTATATTAGTTTTTGCTCGTTTAGTTCATGTGCTTTTTTACTCACCATTATTAACCGGTCTTGGTGCGGCATTAATGGCAATGGACGGGTTGCTCTTAGTGCATTCTCGAACCGCATTGCTAGATCTATTTTTAACATTTTTTGTTTTAATCGCAATATTGCTGTGGCATAGAGGAAGACATTGGTGGGCTGGTCTCGCATTTGGTTTAGCACTTGGTTGTAAATGGAGCGCAATCTATTTCATTGCGGCAATTGCTTTGGTTTCGCTCTATCGAATTTTAGTGAACATGGATATTCGTGATTCCTTCAAGTTGATTGCAAAAAAGT
>JBILNA010000118.1:0-3241 GCA_044375255.1 Candidatus Planktophila sp. | reverse complement strand
AAATGTGGCACGCAAACTCCTTTAATTATTGAGCGGAGACGAGGAGATTTGAACTCCTGAAGGGTTTAACCCCTTACCTCGTTAGCAGTGAGGCGCACTCGACCGGGCTATGCGACGTCTCCTTGTTACAGCGCTAGTTTAGCGCACCCCTTTGGCTGCGCCATCCTCGCCTTGTAGGCTAGATAAATGGAGAATTCAGATAAAGCGTTGAATACCGGCGCAAAGCGTGTTTATGACGTGGCTCCTTCAGAGATCTTTGCCGATTTTATGAAAAGCGGATGGGCACCAACTCCTTTAACTGGAATTACTCAAGATGAAGTTGTTTCTCATTGTGTTCGCCGTCGCGCTGAACTATCTGCCGCATTTATCGGCGTTCGTTTGGTAATTCCAAGTGGTGGGCCAAAGCAGCGCAGTAATGACACTGATTACTTGTACCGGCCTCACACCGCATTTGCTTATTACACCGGTGTTCAAGGTGTTGAGGCACACCCTGATTCAGTGCTTGTCATGGATCCAGCTGATGGTGCACACACACCAATTTTGTTTATTAACCCACGCTCTACTCGTGATACCTCTGCTTTTTATACCGATGCAAAAAATGGCGAACTGTGGGTGGGTCGTCGTTTCACAACTTATGAGGCATCACAGCGCTATGGGATTGAAGTCCGTGAGATTGCAGAGCTTCAAAAGTTTTTAAAGGGAAAGAAAAGCGCAGCACTTCATGGTTTTGATGAAGTTGTTGATGCAGTAGTTAAAGAGCATCCTCGTGATGCTGAATTACTAGAATTTGTCTCTGTTGCTCGGTTGATAAAGGATGAGTACGAAGTTAATGAACTGCAAAAAGCTGTCGATGCAACCCACCGTGGCTTTAATGATGTTATTCGTGCGTTGCCAGCTGCAGTTGCAACACCTCGCGGAGAACGTGTTGTTGAAGCAGCCTTCTTTGGTCGTGCGCGTATCGAAGGTAATGATCTTGGCTACAACACTATTGCAGCTTCTGGTTCGCATGCCTGCGTACTGCATTGGAACCGCAATGATGGTGATGTAAGAAATGGAGACTTGTTGCTACTTGATGCTGGTGTAGAAGTTGATTCGTACTACACCGCCGATATCACCAGAACTTTGCCAATTAATGGAAAGTTCACACCAGCTCAGCGTGCCCTGTACATGTTGGTTTATGAGGCTCAAAAGGCTGGAATTGCAGTGGTTAAACCTGGTGAAAAATTCTTAAGCATTAACAGAGCAAGCCACACAGTTTTGGCGCAGGGTTTAATTGATATGGGAATTCTTGCTATGAGTTTGGATGAAATTATGGATCCTGCAGTTGGATTGCATAAGCGCTGGACTTTGCATGGTGTTAGCCACATGCTTGGAATGGATGTTCACGACTGTGCCCACGCTCGCGCCGAGCAATATCGCGATGGGATTCTTGAGGTTGGAATGTGTTTAACTGTTGAACCTGGTTTGTACATACAACCTGATGATGAGCTATTTCCAGTTGAATACCGTGGAATTGGTATTCGAATCGAAGATGATGTTGTTGTTACTGAAGATGGTTGCTTGAACTTAAGCGAACATATTCCGCATCACCCAGATGAGATTGAAGCCTGGATGGCTTCACTGCGCTAACTGCAAACCGATCCACGCAGCTAGTAAGCCAATACCTAATGACATAACTAGGTTTACCCATGCCTCTTTGTGTCGCTTTAACTCGTAGGCAAGATAGATGTCCAACATAAAAGTCGACCAGGTCGTAAACGCACCAGCAAAACCAATTGCAAATAAATCAAAGCCTGCTTCGACTCTTCCGTACGTCAAGCCCAGCAGAAAAGATCCAAGAATGTTTACTGTGAATATTCCATAAGGTTTAGATGTATAAGTTCGAATTTTCTGATCAATCACAAAACGCATGGGGCCACCAATCGCAGCACCCAAAACAATCAGTGCCATCTTCATGAGCGCACCGGAATCAATTTACGGGCTAAAGGAAGTACAACAACTACTGCTACCAACGAAAGGAAAACATTTTGCGCAAGAAAGAGCATTCCACCTTCGATTGGTTCAAGAGAATGTGCGGTAACTGCAGAAAATGTTGTAAATCCTGCACAAAATCCTGGCAGTAAAAGTAAGCGTAATTGGCTGATTCCACGTCGTTCCATTAATACCAAAAGTGCTGAAGCTAAAGCTACTCCTGCCACATTTGCAATCAGAGTTCCTTGGCGATCATCGGGAAAAATTGCGCCGATTCCATAACGTGTCAGTGTTCCTGCGACGCCACCCAGAGAAACTAGAACTAGTGAGTTCAGAGTGGGCGCGCTATCTTGTCAAAACTTGTTACAACTTTAGTAACTATCGAGATTACAAGCGCGGCAAACACTGCTGACCAAAAGCTGTTTACATCCAAGCTCTCGCTCCACCGTGCAACCAACATCAAGATTGCCGCGTTAACTACTACGAGAAATAAACCAAGTGTCAGTATCACTGCAGGAAGTGTTAGCAGTTTAAGAAGTGATCCAAGGGTTGCATTAAGCAGACCGAAAAGAAGTGCGACCCACAAATAAGTTGTGAAGCCACCTTTAACATCGATTCCTGGAATCAAAGCAGTTGCAACCCAAAAAGATAGGGCAAGTGCGCCCCAACGAACCAATAACTTCATGAAGAAATTATAGGCCCTCGCGCTTGCGAATCTTGGATCCTAGCCAACGAACTGGATCGTATTTGATATCGGCAACGCGCTCCTTCATAGGAATGATTGCGTTATCGGTGATCTTGATGTGCTCAGGGCAAACTTCAGTACAGCACTTGGTGATGTTACACATTCCAAGTCCGTGCTCTTCTTGCGCTGTCTTCTTGCGATTTCGCAAAGTATCAAGTGGGTGCATATCTAGCTCTGCGATACGGATAAAGAAGCGAGGGCCAGCAAATGACTTCTTGTTCTCTTCGTGATCGCGCACAACGTGACACACATCTTGGCAAAGGAAACATTCGATGCACTTACGGAACTCTTGTGAGCGCTCTACATCGATCTGCTCCATACGAGCTTCACCTGGTGCTAGATCTTTAGGGTGCTCGTAAGCAGGGATTTCCATTGCTTTTTTGTAGTTAAAAGAAACATCTGTAACAAGGTCTTTGATGATTGGGAATGCACGCAATGGTGTGACGGTGATGGTTTCTTCTTCACCAAATGATGCAACCTGTGTCATACACGCAAGACGAGGTTTTCCGTTGATCTCCATTGAAC
>JBILNA010000013.1:0-12553 GCA_044375255.1 Candidatus Planktophila sp. | reverse complement strand
ACGATGAAATTGAATGAGCGAACAAAGTTCTATGAGCCATATGGTCGAACCAATTATCTTTACTTGGGCAGATTTAGTGATAGTGCAAAGGCTGGAATCTATAGCTTTGTTCTGACAGCCCGTTCAAAATCTGCAATCACTGTTGCTGTTGGCGAGAAAGAGATTCCCGGAGATGTTGTTCGTGGGGCTTACATTGCTCCGACACCAACACCGACACCAACACCGACACCGACACCAACACCAACACCGACACCGACACCGACACCGACACCGACACCGACAGCAACACCGACACCGACACCGACACCAACACCGACACCGACACCAACGGTTGCGGGTTACACAATGACCCAGGTACAGGCGAATAACACAGCACGCAGCTGTTGGACGGCAATAGATGGATATGTGTATGACTTAACGAGATGGATTAATAATCACCCTGGTGGATCGGGTCCTATTTTGTTCTTGTGCGGGACCGATGGAACAAGTTCATTCAAGTCACAACATGAGAATGAAAGCAGACCTGCGATTCGTTTGGATACTTATCGAATCGGGCCCTTAAACAAGTAATTACTGAGGCGTGCGAGCCTTTAGGGCAGTTGGAACGACACCTTTAGCTCTGTACGTAGTGCGGGGTTGCGCCTTTGGCATTGTGTTTGAGGTTGAAAACTTACGGGCAACCATCAACAGGATTAACCGTGATTCTGCCAGCGCAAAAGATTCGCCAAGGCATTTGCGGCTACCAGCTAGGAATGGAAAGTAAGCACCGCGTGGCAATGAGTTTTCAAAGCTAGGGTCCATCCAACGATATGGGTTCCAGCTGCTGGGATTAGAGAAGTACTTTTCAAGGCGTTGTGTCACAAACTGGCTAATCAAAACGTGGGCTCCAGCAGGAACCGGCGTGCCATCGATTACGCAATCCTTTAATGCAATGCGCGGTGATACCCACACTGGGGGAGCAAGACGCAAAGTTTCATTTAGAACAGCGTTAGCAAAGGTTGATGATTGTTCAAGCTCTGCAAATGTTGGCGTTCTATTCTCTTGAATCCATAGTTGTTGATCTGCTTCATGGGCTAAATCAGCAGCAGCCTGAGGGTTGTTGCTCATGTAGGAAAAAGCCCAGGTTAAAACATTTGCGGTGGTTTCATGTCCGCTAAGAATCAAGGTCAAAACTTCATCACGGATATGTTCCATCGAAATGTGTTCACGCATTTGCAGCAAGATGCCGAGCAAGTCATCTGTATGGGTTGTGTTGCTAGCGATACGGCTTTGAATAATATCTTCTGCGATATCGGCTAGTTGATTAGCTGCTTCTTCAAATGCAACAAAGTAAGAGAGTGCTGATTTATCAAAGCGCTCAAGCCCAGGCAACATGGTGCGTTCGATGCGATCGATTGCAATCTCCATAGAGTGTGCAATTTGGGCGGTGTACTTGGATGAATCAAGTCCAAAGAGACATTGGCTAACGATCTCAAGTGTTAACGCCATCATCTCTGGTGCAAGGTTGACGCTGGTATTTCCATCCCATTTGCCGATGTGTTGATTAACCAAGCGATGCATGATCGCAACGTATGAATCTAGGTTGCCATGGTGAAAGGGAGGTTGCATTAAGCGGCGGTGATTTAAGTGAATTGGCTCTTCATTAGTCAGTAAACCTTCGCCCAATACCTTGCGCATACGTGCAAAGCCAACGCCTTTTACAAAATTGTGTTGCTGGGCAACAGTTACTTGATGCACAGCTTCAGCGGAAAAAACTCCGATAAACAAGCGCCGAGAAAGGTAAAAAGCGCAGGTATCTCCGTAACGCTTTTGCATATTAGATAAAAACTGCGGAGTGTTTCGAATGAAAGTTAAGGTCAACCAATCGGACAACAGTGGATTTGGTCCAGGTAGTTGTGGTTGTGAACTGCGATTTCGACGAAAGATTGGTTCTGGAATCGATGGATACTCCTGCGGACGAGGGGTATCAAATGCACGATTGGTAGAAACGACCATGAGTTAAATGTAGACCTTTAGCTCTGTTTGCGGCCACGTTCGATAGGAAGCGGCCAAGGGATTTTCACACCCAACTTTTCTGCCGCATACAGCGGAAAGCGTGGATTGCGCAGGAACTCGCGAGCCATAAAGACAGCATCGGCTTCGCCGGTTTTGATGATGTGATCGGCTTGCTCAGGTTCAGTGATCAAGCCAACCGCTGTAGTCATGATCCCGGTCTCTGCGCGGATTGCGGTTGCGAAGGGAACTTGAAAACCTGGTGTTGCCTTGATCGGTGCGTTGTGAACATTTCCGCCCGTTGAAACATCTACTAGGTCGACACCGTGCGCCTTTAATTGTGTGCAGAGCTCAACTGAATCAATCAGATTCCAACCGTTATCTACCCAGTCAGTTGCAGAGATACGAACAAATAAAGGTGTGCCTGCTGGAATCGCCGCCTTTACTGCATCAACGGTTTCGATTAAGAAACGGATTCGGTTCTCAAAAGATCCGCCATATTGATCGGTGCGAGTGTTTGCAAGCGGAGAATAGAACTGGTGCATCAAATACCCATGCGCGGCATGGAGCTCGATCACATCAAAGCCAACATCAATTGCTCGCTCTGCAGCAGATGCGAAATCCTTTGTTAATTGTTGGATCTCATCAACGGTTAATGCGCGTGGTTCCGGGTAGCCTTCAAAAGCAATGGCAGATGAAGAAACGGCTTGCCAACCACCTTCTTCAGGTGTTGCCATCCTGTGATCTGCCCAAGGAAGCGCGGTACCTGCTTTACGACCAGCATGAGCTAATTGGATACCAACCTTCACATTGTGTTGATGTGCGAAGTGAATAATCGGTGCAAAGGCTGCAGCGTGCTCATCATCTTCGATTGATGGGCAACCAATAGAGATGCGACCTTCTGGAACAACACCAGTTGCTTCAACCATGATCAAGCCGGTGCCACCTGTTGCAAAGGAGCCTAGGTGAACATCGTGCCACTGGCCCACAAAACCATCTTCGGCCATGTATTGGCACATAGGAGAAACCCAAATGCGGTTTGAGAATTCAACATTGCCGATTGTTAATGGATTAAAGAGTGCGCTCATGGTTTAAATCTTACCTTTCGCAAGGCCTTTCAAAACCTCCTGCGCACGCTCACGTAGTTGTGGGAGATCAGATAGTCGGTTAAGACCAAATACTTGTTGGCTCATGCGGTGGTTTTTGGCAAATGTTTCTTTGTGGCGATCAAGAAAATCCCAGTACAAAGTTGTGAAAGGACAAGCGGTTTCACCGGTGCGCAACTTCGGGTCATAGACACATGGTTTGCAGTAATTAGACATTCGTGAAATGTAAGCACCACCTGCGGCATAGGGCTTAGTCATCATTTGTCCGCCATCTGCATGCACGCCCATACCAATGACATTAGGAACCATTACCCATTCAGATGCATCGATAAAGACTTCGCGCATCCAATCAAGAAAGGCTTGCGGATTAGTGCCAGTGATCAATGCCAGGTTTGAAAGCAACATTAAACGGGGGATGTGATGAACCCAGGCACGATCGTTTATATCTGTAACGGTTTGCTTGATGCAGTTCATCTGCGTTGCATCGGGGTCAGTGAACAGCGGCAGTAACTTTCTGGTTGCCATTAACTGATTGTTATCCCGGTAATCAGGACCTAAGAACCAGTACATGCCGTTTACATATTCACGCCAACCGATTACTTGGCGAATAAAACCTTCGGCCGACTCAATAGGTACTGTGCCGGTGTTGAAAGCTTTCATTGCTGCATGGATGACTTCTGAAGGATGGATCAGATTGTTGTTGATGTAAGGCGATAACAGCGAATGGTGCAAGGCCCAGTTATCAGTTGTCATCGCATCTTCTAGGGGGCCAAATTCTGCAAAGTGGTTTGTGAAAAAATTGCTCATCTGCGCTAGGGCACCCTTGCGAGTTGTTGCCCAAGTTGTGGTTGTGGTGTGGCCAAGTTCTTTGGCAACTTGCGCATCAATCTCATCACGCTTGTGTTCTAGATATGCAGGGCCTTCATACTTCTTGGGTGGCGGCAAGCGGTTGTCTTTATCAAAGTTCCACGCTCCACCAACTGGATCTTTGCCGTCCATCAAAACATTGAGACGAGTTCGTTGCTTTCTGTAAAAGTTTTCCATTAAGTATGTCTTTTGTTCTGAAGCCCATTGAGTAAAGAGATCTCGGGGAGTCAAGAAGAAGTCATTAGGGACAAAGTTAACGCCGTGTTCTTTTAGCTGTTCGTACTGTCTAAAAGATGAAGGTTCCGCGCACACGATTTCTGCGACCTTGTGCTTCTTTGCAATTGTTGTTAGACCATCAACAGTTGTTGCAGCCTTTACGTATTCAACGGTAAAGCCTTCTTCTTCAAGGTTTGCTGCAAAGTGGCGCGCACTAGAAATCAAGAAGAATAAACGTTCTTTGTGCCAATTGCGTCCCGTCGTCATCCGAGCACTTTCTACAAATGCAATCACATCAGTTTTTGGATCAGCAGCTTTTAGTGCACCGTACTTGCGATGTAGATGATCAAAGGGGATATAGATAATCCGTTTCATTTGTTCTCGCGGCATCGGTCGCTGCAGTACTTCACTTCGGTCCAGTTCTTGGCCCACTTTTTGCGCCATTCAAAGGGCAGGTTGCAGCGAACGCAGATCTTTGGCTCAAAGCCATTTTTCACCTTTGCTGTGCGGGACATGGCTCAATCGTAGGCGAGTCGTTTTCGATTGGCCATGCAGATTTAACCTTCGCGCCTTACCCTTGCCGACGAGTCCCGTTTTGGGCTCCTAGGTTTAGGAGAGAAACCATGAAAGAAGATGACCTATTAGAGCTTTGGAATACAAAGCGTTCGCAGATAATTAAGGCTCAGATGGCACCAAACCTTATGTTGATTGCTATCTTTGTTTTGGCAGCATTTGGAAAGTTTGAAACCGCAAATGATGGCGCTAAGTACTTAGCAATCGGTGTTGCAGCAGCTACTGGAATCCTTGCAATCATTACTCAGTACGCAACTATCCGCGAAGCCGAGGTTTTGTTGACTGATCTGAAGCGTCTCGATAAGCCTTCAGAGCTATCAAAGAAGATTGCAGAATCACGTCACCTGCTATCGCTGTCAGCAATTGCAATCGTTGGTCTAGGTATCGGTGTCTTTGCTCTAGTTGTAATGGCAGTTCTAGGCTAAACACATGGATAAGTTCATCGTTATCGGGGTCTTTGTAATGATCGTGGCAGCGTTAATAATTGCTTACGAGCGCCCTGGTAAAAGCAAAGAGAAGTTGGCGGGAAGGGGCGGGGACTTCGAGTCCTAGCCTCTTACCTGGCGCGGTGTGCCGACTTGGACATAAAGATTGCAAAAACCAAGGCGATCACAATCAGTGCGTTTAGCCCTAATTCGATAACCGCTCTTTCAAAGGCAGTATCACTCTTGCCGGTTTGAAGAGTAAGTGAAGCACCGACAGTCAAAATATGTCGAACCGCAGCGATGACACCGATGATTAGAAACTTATCTAGCTGATACACGCCATCTGTAAAGCGTGAAATAACGGTACGAAGGATTTCCAGAATGATGACGATAAACAAGATGTCATTAATACCCTGAATCATTCCGTTAGGAAAAAATGGTTCCGTTGTAATCATGCGCTGGATGCTGGAATAAAAGGCTCCTATTGCGATACCGAGAAGTGCTAGCGCCAAGATGCCGTGAAAAACATCTTCAATGAGATCTACATATTTAAGAGGCAGGATTGATTTTTCAACTCGTGCATACGGTGGATCTTCTTTTTTAGCCATATCCAAGGGTACATCTGGGTATCGAAAAACGGCTAGAGGTTGGGCGGAAGTTTTACTTACTTAAGGTTGGCCAGGCTGGCTTTAATCATCGCCTGCAACAGCTTGGCATCAACTTCCCAATCAATAGGCAGTTGAATCGTTTTCTTTAGCGCATTACCTTCCTTGAACTTAGGGGCAAACTCCTTAAACACATCGTAATCCCAAGGTGCAATGGAAATGTGCTTGCTAGATGCCGATGCGCCAAAGATGTAATGCTTATCTAACTTCACCATTGGTTGATTCCAGGCGATGACCAGCTCTAACTGAGGATACTTGGTGGTTATCGCTTTGTAGATCGCTTTAATGGTTTTTGCTTGTGGGGCTGGAATTGATTTGTAGTACTCAGTTGGCGTAGTGAAGCGCTTCGAGCTTTCAGATCCTCGGCTATACATAACAAGGGCGTTGGCGTGGGCTTGAGAAAATCCGTAATTTTCTTTTAAATGGGCGATTTGCTCTGGATACTTTTTGCCTTCAAGTTTTGCCATGACCTTGAACCAATAGGCCATCTTTTCGCCATACTTTTTTTCTATGGCAGGAAAGTGTGCTTCGCGTGAAGAATCTTTCGGCATGGTGACATAGTAAACCCCCAAGGAGTGATTTCCTTGGGGGCTACTCGTTTCTCATTCCCTCGAATGGAGAACTCTGGGGTTTAAATGGATAACACCTTTTCTGCAAGTTGCGCTTGTAACTCGATTTCATGGTTGTCAACATCACGACGAGATTGAGAGAAGCGGCCTCGTTCTTCAAATTCAAGCTGGGTGTGATGGTCGACGGAGGCTTGATGATGAATCAGCAAACTAATAAAATTGTTGTTGTCCATGGCAGAAGAATGCTCGGCCCAGGTTTCACGCACGCAGAGAACAGGTGAATGCCAAGTTATTTAAAGGTGAACTATTTCCTAAGCGTTAATTACTTGCGAAGAATCTGACTGGTCCCGCGTGCTCAAGGCTTACTTGCTCACCGACTGCATAATCAAAAGGCCCTGGGATACGAACCTTGAGAACCTGGCCAGCGCAATCAAGGGTAACCATCGCGTCATGGCCGTAGTAATCAATCTTTGAAATGCGTCCAACAGATTGCGCGCCAGACAGATTGCGATCCAGTTTGATTTCTTCTGGACGAATAACGATGTGGCCTGATTCAACCAGGGTGCTCTTTGTTGCGGGGCTAAACAGATAGGAAGTAGAACCATCGGCCATCTTTGATGCATCGAGAACTAGCGCATCACCCGTGCTGATTGCCATCGCAGGTGAAATCGGTGTTGAGTACACCGCTTCTGGCGTTCCCTGCTGAATGATCTGGCCATCACGCATAAGAGCGACAACATCGGCTGAAACCAATGCTTCTTCACGATCGTGGGTTACCAAGATCGCCGTTGTGTTGCTCTTTCGCAATAGATCAATCACATCGGCGCGCAGGTCTCCGCGCAACGCAGCATCTAGGGCTGAAAATGGTTCATCCAATAAAACAATTGCTGGCTTGATGGCTAGAGCGCGAGCAAGTGCTACACGAGTTTGTTGACCACCAGATAGTTGGTTGGGCATGCGATTTTCAAAACCTTGCAGGCCAATCAAATTCAACATTTCCTTAGTTGTCTGGCGAATTTGATCCTTCGTAAAAACCGAACGGTCCAAGCCAAAAGCAATGTTGTCAGCAACTGAAAGGTGAGGAAATAATGCACCTTCTTGTGGGACATAACCGATCTTGCGCTTATGGGATGGCATCACAAGAGATGACAAAGAGACTAGCTGCTTACCAAAACGAATTGTTCCATCAGAGGGAGCAATCAAGCCGGCAATACTGCGCAGCAGCGTTGTCTTGCCACAACCAGAAGGACCAAGTAGCGCTGCAATCTGACCTTCAACCAAAGTGAATGAAAGATCATCCAGAATTAAACGGTTACCTAATGAAACCTTTAGATGCGAAATTTCAAGTGAACTCATTTTTCGCCTCCAATGTTCTCGTGGATAAATGCGCGGTCGGCTTTGTCAGGTCGGCTGATTAAAAATGTTGGCAACGCTGCAATAAGAACCAAGATTAATGCATAAGGTGCGGCCTCGTTAAATCGATTGATCGAAGCTGCTGACCAGATCTGGGTTGCCAGGGTGTCAAAGCCTGTTGGGCGAAGCATCAGCGTTGCAGGTAGTTCCTTCATTGCTGTTAGAAATACCAACACTGTGCCAAGACCAATGCCAGGTGCTGCGATAGGTGCCACAACCTTTTTGATTACATGCCATGGATTCATGCCCAAAGTCGATGCAACATCTTTCACACTTGTCGGAACACGAGATAGCGAAGAGTTCATGCTGGCTACTGATTTTGCAAGGAATAACAGGGCATAGGCAAAGGCCAGTAAAAATGTTGTTTGATACAAAGCGCCAAGTTTTGAACCAATTGAAACAATTGCTAAACCAACGACGACTCCTGGCAATCCATGACCCACAGTGATGATGCGTTGGGCGATAGTGCCAACGCGGGTTGAGCCACCAGATAGAACGATGCCTAGGGGAGCGGACATAACCAGCGCGATCAATGCACCAAGTGCTGCAACAGAGATTGTTGAAATCGATGCCGACAGTAAATCACCCCAGTTGATTGCAACCTGGTTACCTAAGAATCTAGAGATTAAGACGTAGAAGGGGATAACCACTGCGTTAATGGCATAGATGCCAACAGTTGTGATTACTGCAAAACGCATCCAGGTGTTGTTTATTAACGAGCTCTTAGTTGAATACACCTTTACAACGCTTGAATCCGGGGTTTGGCGCTTGATCTTTTCATCAGCCAAAACAACGATGGTTGAAAAAGCGATTAGCACAAATGAGATGACCGCTGCAGCGCTGCGGTCATAAGAAGCGCGATACATGTTTTGAATAGTGACAGTTAGAGTTTCAACATTAAGGAGTGACACCGCTCCAAAGTCACTTATTGTGTAAAGCGCTGCCAGCAGTGCTCCTGCGCTGATATGTCCCTTTACTTGAGGAAATACAACCCGCCTAAAGATTTGGGGCAGCGTTAATCCTAAAGATCGAGCAACCTCAATCTGCGAACTATCTACGGTGCGTAGCCCAGATAGCGTTGCCAGGATTACATAGGGCAAAGTTGTAATCGACAGAATAAATGCTGCGGCATAGAACCCTGAAAAACCTGGAATCAATGCCACCCAGGTATAGGTAAAAACATAAGAAGGTATGGCCAATGGAAGCACCGTTGGAATTAACAACAGCCCTCGAAATGGCAGGCGCACAAAGTGCAGCCCGCTAGCCATTAAGACACCCATCACCACAGTTGTTACAACAACACAAAGAACCAACGCTGATGTGGTTGCAAGAACTTCGAGGGTCTTAGGGCGAATAAGCAACTGTGCAATTTCACCAATTGGTTTTTGGCTGGCTCGAATAAGTAAGTAAACAAAGGGAATCAAGGCAAGTGCTGCAACAACCCCAACGGCACCGTTTAGAACACCACGCAAAGTGTGCTGTTTTCGCGCACTTTCTGACAGTGCTACACGGGTGCTATCGGGGAAGGTTGTTGGCATTTTTAGAGCAATCCAACCTCGATCAACAGATCTTGAGTCACCTTGATGTTCTTCAAAGCAGCTAGATCAACTGCTGGCGCACCGATTTGATTAAGTGCCGGAACTCCGGCAGGCGCTGCTGCACCTGAAATCAGCGAGTATTCATGGGTATCTGTCACAAACTTAGCTTGGCTCGAAGCAGAGGTGAGGAAGTTGATTAGATCTTCTGCGGCTGCATACTTCGCACTTGATGCAAGAACTCCGGCACCTGAAACATTGATTAAGTTGCCAAGGTCTCCGGCTGCAAAGAAACCATTCTTAACATTGATTGCACGGCCCAGACCTTCGCTGACTTCCCAGATGTAATAGTGGTTAACGAGACCAATCGAAATTTCACCCTTATCGATTGCTTCAACAATGGCGCTGTTTTTCGCATAGATCTTTACGCCATTTGCTTGCAAAGCGTTGAGCCAATTCTTTGCAAAATCAGCGCCCTTGTTTTCGATTAGCGCAGTTAAGAAAGCTTGGAAAGATGCATTAGTTGGCGCAATACCAATCTGGTTCTTGTACTGACTATTTGTTAAATCTGTAACTGATTGTGGCAAGACCTTTACGCGAACTGGTGCGTAGGCAAAGACGCGAGCGCGACCAGTGATTCCTACCCAGTTGCGATTTGCCGCAACGTACGTCGCAGGAATTGCAGCTGCAATTTCACCGCTTAGCTGTGTGAATAAACCAGCCTCTGCTACTGCGCCAAGAGATCCGGCATCTTGTGAAAGAAATAGATCGGCAGGTGAATTGCTGCCTTCTTCAAGGATTTGTGCTGCAAGCTCTGCTGAATCACCGTAACGAACATTCAATGTAATGCCTGATTCGGATTCCCATTGGGCAAAGAATGGTGCAATGAACTCTTCTGAACGCCCTGAATAGACCGTTAATTCGGTGACTTCGGTGGCTTGTTCATCAGGTGATGAGCACCCTGTCAGGATGGTTGCGCAAAGGGCTAGAACAACGGCAAACAGGGCTGACTTCTTGAGCAAGGGCATAGAAAGACTCTAGGGCACCGCTGCTATTTACGCAACATTAGTGTTGCGTAAATCATCAGATTAGCGAACAGAGCGGATGACCGCGGTGACCTTTCCAAGGATCTCGCAGTTGTCGCCATCGATTGGTGCAAAGTCATCATTAGCTGGAAGCAGCCAAACATGCCCATTTTTACGGGAGAAAGTCTTAACGGTTGCTTCGCCATCAATCATCGCTGCAACGATTTCGCCGTTATTGCAATCCTTTTGAGAACGAATAACAACATAGTCGCCATCGCAAATAGCAGCGTTAATCATTGATTCGCCAACGACCTTGAGCATAAATAGCTCACCGCCACCGACAAGTGATTCAGGAAGCGGGAAGGTCTCTTCTACTGATTGCTCTGCGGTGATTGGCCCACCAGCTGCGATACGGCCAACCAGCGGGATGTAGCGAGTGGCATCAACTGGCGTTGAATTCTCGGCGGTCTTTTCATCAGGCATCAAAACTTCTAGAGCGCGGCCACGGGTTGGGTCGCGGCGGATGAAGCCCTTCTTTTCCAGGGCTTCTAGCTGGTACTTGACCGAGGCAGGGGAAGTCAGGCCGGCGACGACGCCGATCTCTCGCATTGAAGGGGGATAGCCGTTGTTTTCAAGGGCATCCTTGATCGCGCCAAGGATCTTGAGCTGGCGGGCGGTTAAGCCGTGTGCGCCTGCTGGGCCATCGGGGAGTTCAGTCACGCTGGATGTATCTGTTTTCTTTGCCATGGCTCAAGGATGACACAGCTTTGGAAAAAATTCAAACACCTGTTCGAAAAAATGTTGCATTTGTCAGTGGTCGGGTGTTTAATTGTCTTATTCGAACAACTGTTCGAATACCTTCCCCAAGGTTGTACAGCAGGAGACGAACGATGAGCGCACTAACTATCAATTCATTTGGTTCAACAACAAGTGGAAAAAGCAGTGTAAATCAAGGCTTTTTAGCCAGTACAGCAGCCAATCCGTCCGGTCGCTTGACGCGCCGTGGCCGCCTAGCGCGCACCATCGTTGTTCTCTCGCTGGCAGTTGTGATGGTGGCAGGCTTTGCCGCCACCTCGGGTGCCAACCAGGAAGCCCCAGTGGCAACAGCAGCACCGAGCTACTCGGTTGTGGTTGTGGCACCAGGTGAGACCCTGTGGTCTGTAGCCGCAGCTTATGCAACAGGGGATGTGCAGGGGTTTATCAACGAGATCCGCGAGATCAACAACCTCAAGGGGTATGACCTGCAGGCTGGCCAGCGTCTTCGCGTCCCGCTGAACCAATAATTTAGGCTCAGCTAAGGCACGACACGCCGCTCAGGTAACTTTCACCTACTCAACAGGCAAAGCCTCAAGAAATGCTTTATAGTTAACACAAGATGTAGGGGTCAAAGGAAGAATAACTTCCATTAGTAGTGGTTTTAGTGTAGATTTCTAAATCCGCTCTAAAAAGCCCCTTACACCCGAAGTTGAAAATATCGAGCATTGATTGGAGGACACGCCGAGATGAATTGCCCATTCTGTAGAAACGAAGATTCCCGAGTTGTGGACTCTCGTCCAGTTGAAGACGGCACAGCAATCCGCCGTCGTCGCGAGTGCCCCCAGTGCGGCCAGCGATTCTCAACGCAAGAGCTCTCACTTCTTAACATTATTAAGCGCAGCGGGGCCACAGAGCCATTCAGCCGCGAAAAGGTCTTGGTTGGTGTTCGCAAAGCCTGCCAGGGGCGTCCCGTTAATGAGGACGATTTAGTTTTGCTTGCTCAGCGCGTAGAAGAAACCCTTCGCCGCACAGGTCAAGCAGAAATCGAAGCTCAAGAAGTGGGAATGGCAATTCTTGCGCCACTCCGGGAGCTCGATGAGGTTGCCTACTTACGATATGCCTCTGTGTACCGTAACTTTGCCTCCCTTGAAGATTTTGAAGGTGAGATCGCACTTCTCCGCGCTCTACCTTCCAGCAATTCCCCAATTGCTCCAAGTACAAAAGAACAAAGTAATAACGCATCTCAAAAAATTAATTCATAACTAGAAGACGGGGAAATACAACATGTCAGAGACGGTCATCAACCGACCAGCGAAAATCAAGGCCCACAACACTCTTAAGGGTAAGGGCTTGACGATCGAACGCATCTACACAACCGAAGGAGTGCACCCATACGATCAAGTTAAGTGGG
>JBILNA010000117.1:0-3245 GCA_044375255.1 Candidatus Planktophila sp. | reverse complement strand
CGACCAGTTGCTTCATTCACATCACCCGTTGCACGATTACTTTCAGGAACCAAGGCATTGATCAAGGTTGATTTACCAACACCAGAATGTCCTACTAGAACAGAAATCTTGCCTTCAAGAACTTGATGCAGTTTTTCTAAATCTTTTTCTCGTGAATCACTCTTGATAGCTGTATGAATGATTTCAACATCTAGCTCTGCATACTCTGCAAGAAATGCTGGCACTTCACTGATATCAGTTTTTGTAACAACGATCTTAGGAACAATGCCTTCAGTAAATGCAGAAACTAAGAAGCGATCGATTAATCCTCGACGGGGTTCTGGATTGGCTGCAGCAACAACAATTACCAATTGATCAATATTAGAAACAATTGTGCGTTCTACTTGGGCTGCATCATCAACAGTTCGGCTTAGAGAGTTTCGGCGTTCCTGAACTGCAACGATTCGTGCAAGGGAACCTTCGGAACCGGACACATCTCCGACCAATGAAACGTTGTCACCTGTGACCACAGATTTTGGACCAAGCTCGCGAGCACGCATTGCGGTAACAATGGTTCCATCTTCTGTAATACAGGTTTGGCGACCACGATCTACCGTTGTTACTAAAGCTGAAATTGCATCATTATGCGATGGTCGATCCTTACTTCGCGGACGGGTGCTACGTGATGGGCGAACTCGCGCATCTGATTCATCGTATTCGCGTGGGCTCATACTAAAAGTGAGCTCCAAAGTCCTGGAAAATCTGGAAGCGTTTTACGAGTTGTCGCAATGTTTTCAACTTCGATACCTGGAACAACAAGGCCAAGGACTGCGCCAGCTGTTGCTAATCGGTGATCCTCGTAAGTATGGAAAACACCAGCATGCAATGGTGCTGGAGTAATGTGAAGCGCAGTTTCTTCTTCAACAACATTTCCACCTAGAGCATTTATTTCGCGGGTTAACGCGGCAAGGCGATCGGTTTCATGCAGGCGCAAGTGTCCGATTCCTCTTAAATGAGAGGGTGAATCCGCAAGGGCGGCTAGTGCTGCAATTGATGGGGTTAGCTCACCAACATCATGCAGATCAATATCAATTCCATGAATCGTGCCGGTGCCCATAAGAGTTAATCCAGCAGCACTAAAAGAAACACTCGCACCCATTGAAGTAAGAATTGAACGAAGTTGATCGCCAGGTTGAGTGGTTGCTTTAGGCCAATCTGCGATTGTCACACTGCCGCCGCAGACCATTGCAAGTGAGAGAAATGGTGCAGCATTAGAAAGATCTGGTTCGATTACTAAATCTTTACCGTGCAATGCACCTGGCTTTACGCTCCAGCTTTGTTGTGTTGAATCAACTTCAACCGTTGCTCCAAAATCGCGCAACATCTCGACAGTCATCTCGATGTGCGGCATTGAAGGCAGTAATCCACCTAGATGTGTTGCGATAATTCCTTGATCAAAACTTGGTGCAACTAAAAGCAGAGCAGATAAGAATTGGCTAGAAGCACTTGCATCGATGTTTAACGCACCGCCTGGTATTGATCCGGTTCCGTGCAAAGTTAAGGGCAAGCTGTAACGATTGTCGTGTTCAATTTTTACACCTAGCTCTTCTAGCGCCTTAATGACAGGGCCTAGTGGTCTTTCATATGATCGAGGATCTCCGTCAAATGCAACTTCTCCTGTTGCTAATGCGGCAAGTGGTGGCAAGAAACGCATTACTGTGCCGGCATTTCCAACATCAATCTTTACTCCACCACGCAGTGCGCTAGGGGTTACTACCCATTGCAACTCTTCATGACCATTTACAACAACGCTCTTTTCTTCAATTCCAACACCTAAAGCTTTTAGCCCTGCCACCATTAATTCGCTGTCGCGTGAAACCAAAGGCCGACGCAAAGTAGAAGGCGAGCTTGCCTGTGCTGCCAAAATAAGGGCACGGTTGGTAACTGATTTGGATCCAGGAATGACAACGCTGATATCAACTGGTGTTGCGCCGCGGAAAATCGCGGGCCAGTGGGCGTTGTTTGTCATCGCCTAAGTCTAACCTCTGAGCGCACCTGCGATACCCTTGAATTATGTGTGGTCGTTATGCGCAAACGGCGGATATGCGCGAGCTTATGGAGCAGTTCTCAGTTACCGGTACCGCTCCTGAAACTTCATTGCCACTTAATTGGAATATCGCACCGACTAATCCCATTTACATTGTTCGAGCCAGTGACAAATCTGGTTCTGATGCGGGTCAACACAAAGAGTTAGCGGTCGTTTCGTGGGGATTAATCGGGCCATGGCTCACAGATTTTCAAGAAGCTCGTGCTTCACAATCTCGTGCAATTAATGCCCGCAGTGAATCGATCCATGAAAAACCAACCTTTAGAAATGCATTTCGTGCCACCCGATGCTTGATTCCTGCCACTGGTTACTACGAGTGGGCAACTGCATTGGGCAAGTACTCGCCTAAGCAACCGTTCTACATTTCTGCGCGGGATGGCAATCAACTTCCGATCGCCGGAATCTGGAGCAGCTGGCGAGCTCCTAATGGCGAAGTTATTGAAACCGCATCGATTATTACCCAAGAAGCGCAAGGCGAATTAGAAAGTATTCACAGCCGCATGCCTGTCTTTATGCCACATGATCGCTGGGACACCTGGCTAAATCCCCGCAACACCGATGTGAATGAATTGAAATCCTTAATGGTGGTTGAGAATCCTGAATCAATCGTAAAGGCCCACCCGGTTTCTAATGCCGTCAATACCGTGGCAAATAATGGAAAAGGTTTAATCGCGGAAATGCCTTTGGGAGAGCCAGAAACCCTCTTTTAGCGATAGTGTTTTAGGCGATGTCAACGGATCTAGTTAAAGAGAGCTCGGCGGACCGTGCTGCCCGCTTCGAGCGCGATGCGCTTGCCTTTACAGATCAGTTATATGCAGCTGCGTTGCGATATACAAAGAATCCACATGATGCAAAGGATTTAGTTCAAGATACTTATTTGAAAGCCTTTGCTTCATTTCATCAATTTGAACCTGGAACAAATCTACGTGCCTGGTTATACCGAGTGTTGACTACAACATTTATCAATACTTATCGCAAAGATCAGCGCCGGCCACAGCTAAGTTCAGGTGAAATTGAAGATTGGCAGTTAGCAGATGCTGCATCACACACAAGTGATCAAGGTAAGTCTGCAGAAGTTGAAGCGCTCGAGAATCTACCTGACAGTGACATTAAGCGTGCCCTGCAGGAAATCCCTGAAGAGTTTCGTATTGCTGTTTAT
>JBILNA010000116.1:0-3263 GCA_044375255.1 Candidatus Planktophila sp. | reverse complement strand
CCTTCTGCTGTATCTAATTTGTGGTGCGCAAGCTCTGCACGGATTGCAAACTCAAAAAGTGGAACACGGCGTGCAATCAAATCTCGAAGTGCTAAGTCGCCTTTTTCTTGGCGCAGTTCACATGGGTCTAAACCATCAGGTTCGACCGCTACAAAAGTTTGAGTAACAAATTTTTGATCCTCACTAAAGGCGCGGAGTGCAGCCTTTTGACCGGCTGCATCACCATCAAATGTGAAAATAACTTCGCCGCGAAAGGCATCGTCATCCATTAACAATCGACGCAAAATTCTGATGTGATCTGCACCGAACGCCGTTCCACATGTTGCAACGGCAGTTGTAATACCCGCAAGGTGCGCCGCCATTACATCGGTGTAACCCTCGACGATGACAGCTTGGCGCTTTTTTGCGATCTCTTTCTTGGCTACATCAAGTCCATAAAGGACTTGACTCTTCTTATAAATCGGGGATTCAGAGGAATTCAGATACTTTGGGCCTTGATCTTCTTCATCACTTGCTAACTTTCGTGCTCCAAAACCAACTATGTCACCCGAAATATCCTTGATGGGCCACATTAAGCGATTGCGGAACTTATCGATTGGGCCACGCTGACCCATCTTAGATAAACCAGCTAACTCAAGTTCGTCTATGGAAAACCCAAGACCACGAAGATGCTTTGTTAATCCATCCCATTCATCGGGTGAATACCCCACACCAAATTGCTCGCAGGCGGCTTTATCAAAGCCCCGCTTAGTCAAGAGTTCGCGTCCATGAGCAGCGTTAGGTGATGTATTGAGTTGCTCTTGATAAAACTTTGCAGCCTCAACATGTGCTGCAATCAATCGATTGCGTGTACCTGATGTAACTACTGGACCAGATGAAGGTGAATTACCCTCCTCATAGCGCAAGGTATACCCGATGCGATCCGCCAGACGTTCGATCGTTTCAGTAAATGTTAAGTGATCGATCTTCATCAAAAATGCAATGACATCGCCACCAGTTTGGCAACCAAAGCAATGAAAGTAACCCTTACTTGGTGTTACATGAAATGAAGGTGACTTTTCGTCATGGAAAGGGCACAAACCTTTTTTCTGACCACCGCCAGCATTTTTTAGCTGAACGTAATCTGCAACTACCTCATCGATAGGCGCACGATCGCGGATGTATGCAACATCCTCATCCTTAATCCGACCGCTCATACCCTCACCTTACCGATTCGCAAGTAAGCGCGCATGAAGAGCGTATGCGCCGGGATCTGTAAGTGCGGCTACTTGATCAATAATCACGCGCATTCTGGCTATCTCATTAGAGGCTTCATTCCACGGCTTCTGGAAAAAGGAATCCATTTCGTGTGGGTACTTAAGAAGCATTTCAACCAACTCTTTGATGATTACATGTTGTTTTGCATAACGATCTTGCGAATGAGCAGCATTAATTAGGTAATGCCCAGCAATCGCCTTGAGGAAATCCACCTCTATTTTTTGCTCGCGAGGAATTTCTAAATCAGCGCTGTAACGCGATAAAGAGCCGTCTCCATGTACTTTTCGCGTTTCTACTTCAGCAGCCAGAACAAAGCGGCCAATTAACTGGCTAGTTGAGTCCTTTAGTCGGGCAAGACTTCTGTGGCTTCCATCGTAGTAATGCGGCCAAGCCGACAGTGATGCCAATCGAGCATGAGCATCTATTGCTTCTTGTTCAGTGGCATCACTTTTGTAATCAGTGGCCATCACTTTATACAGCTCTGCAAAATCATTGTTGAAATTCTTTACCGATACTTGTCCCGCAAATATTGCATCCTCTAAATCATGAACTGAATATGCACAGTCATCTGACCAATCCATGATCTGGGCTTCAATACACTTTTTTCCAACAGGAGCATCATTTCTCATCCACGTAAAGATTTCTACATCATCGTCGTACACACCGAACTTGCGAGGATTTTCAGAGCGCGGCCATGGATACTTAGTTGCGCCATCTAATGATGCTCGGGTTAAATTCAGGCCGATACTTTTTCCCTTAGCATCAACAGTCTTTGCTTCAAGTCGAACCAGTAATCTAAAACTCTGAGCATTTCCTTCAAAGCCACCAAAATCTTTTGCAATGTCGGCAAGGGCTTCTTCGCCATTGTGTCCAAAAGGTGGATGACCTAGATCATGTGACAGGCAAGCCGTATCTTGAAGATCTGGATCTGCGCCTAATGATTCGCCAAGCTCGCGACCAATCTGTGCGCACTCTAAAGAGTGTGAAAGTCGGGTGCGCTGAAAATCATTTTCCCAGGGAACTGCAACTTGAGTTTTTGCCGCTAAACGTCGAAGCGATGCTGAGTGAATAACTCGGGCACGATCGCGCATGAACTCGGTTCGACCTGGGCGTTTTGCAGGTTCATCCAAAAAGCGTTCTTGATCGTGGGCGCTATATGTCACGGCAGTACCTTAGTAACAATGTCAGCACCTGGTAAGTGATCACTGACATGAATACCTCTGCGCCCTACAGTTATGTAGGCCAGATAGGCGGCCGCTTCGCGAATCAAGTACTTATACCCACTGTTATCCAGAGTGTTGGGACCGGTTTGGACCGGTGAACAGGTTGCTAAAACACCTTGATCATTTGCCATCGTAACTGCGCGTGCGCAATGAAAAGGATCAGTGACAATGATGACATCACTTACGTAACGTTTTTTCATCACTTTGGCGTAAGCCTTTGTGCTTACCAGGGTATCGCGACCTTCTTCGATGGCAATGATCTTTCTTGATGCAACTCCGTTTGTGCGTAGCCAATACTTTCCAGAAGCCGCCTCTGTTGTGCGATCACCAGGTGCGCCTGAGCCAACAGTAATAATTGATGGTGCATATCCAAGATCAAAAATTCGCTTAGCTTCGACCAAGCGACCTTCTAGCGCTTCGCCTGGTTTTCCATTTAACTGAGCAGCTCCTAAAACAACAATGACATCGGCTTGACGCACAACTGGATTATTTGCAGCTCTCCATACCTGCGAAATTCCGTAGGCAGGTCCAATCAATGCAAGAATTACAATTACAGTAAGTGTTCGACGAATCCATCTAAATAGAAACATTTATCCGCCTGAAAACGCATCTTCTAGTTCAACATGTACAAGTTCGTCGGGATCATTAAGCCAGCCGTCAGGCAAAGTGGGTGGTCGTCCATGACTTGTTCGACCGCGCGGCTTTTCGCCAACTTCTGTTGGATATGGCTGATCCTCTAATTGATCCAAAAGATTGCGCATCTCTTGTAGTGAAGAAACCATA
>JBILNA010000115.1:0-3264 GCA_044375255.1 Candidatus Planktophila sp. | reverse complement strand
TTTACCTGTTGGACTAAAAGCCACCACGAGTTTGAGCGAAACTTTTGAGTACTCAAATATTTATGTACTCGCGGTGCCTGCGCAAACTCTTCGTGAAAATCTGACCGCCTGGAAATCGATGGTTCAACCAAATGCCTTGTTCATAAGCACACTCAAGGGTATTGAAGTAAGCAGTATGTCTCGTATGACCGAGATTATTTCCGAGGTTCTAGAAACCCAGAACATTGCAATCATCACCGGGCCAAACCTTGCCAATGAACTTGTATTGCGCCAGCCTGCGGGTGCGGTTGCAGCAGCTCCCACAATTGCAATTGCTGAAAAAGTTCAACAATTGTTTACGACTCCTTATTACCGGGTCTATACATCGGTCGATGTTTTGGGATGCGAACTCGCAGGGGCCATCAAAAGCGTGATTGCATTGGCAGTGGGTATGTCAATCGGAATGGGTTATGGTGAAAATACCCAAGCAATGCTCATTACCCGCGGCCTTAATGAAGTTGCCCGTTTATGTGCAGCACATAACGCCGACCCTCTTAGCGCTGCAGGTCTTGCCGGCATGGGAGATCTAGTCGCAAGTTGTGGCTCAGCACTTTCTCGCAACCGTACCTTCGGTGAAGTTTTGGGAAAAAGCGGTTCAATGGAAGTTGCCAAAACACAGGTTGCCAAAACAGTCGAAGGTGTTGCATCTTCCAACGCAGTACTTGAAATTGCACACCGCGTAGGTATCGAAGTTCCAGTCATCGAAGCGGTCGCAGATGTTGTTTCAGGCTCATTGACGCCAGAACAAGCGCTAGATCGACTGATGGAGATTACGACCAAAGCAGAAAACTTTATTCGATGAGCAGATTAACTGTAGCGATTATCTGTGGGGGACCGAGCAGCGAACATGAAGTTTCATGCGTTTCTGGTGGAGGCGTCTTAAAGGGTTTAGATACAAAACTCTTTACTCCGATTTTGATCGGAATTACTAAGGCAGGCAAATGGGTTGCACTTGATGAAAACTACCCACTGACAATTAAAAATAAGGTCATGCCAACCATTGAAGACAATGGAACAACTGTGGAGCTTTCACAAGGCGGTCTTGTGATCAATGGATCCTTCGTGAAAATCGATTGCATCTTTTCAATTCTCCATGGCGAATTTGGTGAGGATGGAAAGATCCAGCAATTGCTAGAAAATGCACATATTCCTTACGTCGGAAGCGGAGTTAAAGCCTCTGCCGATGCCATGGATAAAGCCCTGGCCAAAGGATTGTTTTCAGCAGCAGGTTTAAAAGTTGCACCCGGAATTGTTGTTCACAAAGGTGATCCGCACCCAGATGCACAGACACTTTCGTATCCCGTCTTTGTCAAGCCATCTAGCGGTGGTTCTAGCCGTGGCACACACAAAGTTAAATCAGCAGAAACTTTGTCTGAAGCTGTCAATGATGCTTTCTTGTACGATACAAAGGTGTTGATTGAAAACGCGATCAATGGACGCGAAATTGAATGCGCAGTGCTAGAGCGCGATGGTACAAGTTATGCATCAGTTGTCGGTGAAATTGTTGTTAATCCCCAATTTGAGTTTTATGATTTTGAAGCTAAGTATTTAGATGATGCGACAACTGTAAAGATTCCTGCTGATATCCCCGAAGCTGATGCCCAGGCGATTCAAATTGCAGCGATGCAAGCTTTTGACGCCCTAGGTTGCGCAGGATTGGCGCGATGTGACTTTTTCTATACCAATGACAATCAGATCATCATTAATGAGATTAATACTTTGCCGGGATTTACTGGCACCAGTGTTTACCCCAAGTTATGGCAGGCAACTGGTGTTTCTTACTCCGATTTGATTACAGCGCTAATTGATTCAGCGATTAGTAGAGCTCAATAAAACTTAGCTCAAGTGTGTAACTGGGCAGGTCAAAGTACGTGTTATTCCGGGTACCCCTTGAACCTTAGAAAGAACTAGTCGACCAAACTCTTCCATGCTTGCAGCTTCTGCGCGCATGATTACATCGTAAGGACCAGTAACACCTTCAGACAAAGTAACGCCAGGAATCTTTGCCACGGCATCTGCAACTCCGGTTGCCTTGCCAACTTCGGTTTGAATCAAGATGAAAGCCTGTACTGACATGAGATGTCCTTTCTGGTCGATGGCAAACGCTACCGCAGATGAGCCCGACGAGGTAGTCCAATAGGCTAAGCAGTATGAACTTCGATGAGGCAGGGGTAATTGCGGCACTGGCACGCATCTTTGGCACATCGGGGCGAGGAGTCGAAATCGGAATAGGCGATGACGCCGCCGTTGTAAAAACTTCTGAACGAACTGCGATCACTACCGATGTTGCCGTTGAAGGAACACATTTCAATACGGCGTGGAGCAGCGCCTTTGATATTGGCCGAAAGATCACTGCGGCAAATCTTGCAGATGTGTATGCAATGGGTGGTTCTCCCAGGTATTTGGTAGCTGCGGTAACGCTTACAGGCCAAGAGTCCACCGAATGGATTGAAGAACTTGCCGAAGGGATTGCACATGAAGCTAGCAGCTGCGGTGCATTTGTTGTCGGAGGCGATTTAGCTAAAGGTCCATGCATCTCCATCTCAATAACTGCAATAGGCCAGATTGATACCGCGATCACTAGATCCGGAGCACAGGTTGGTGATTCGATTTATATCTCTTCATTGCCAGGTTGGTCGGCAGCAGGCTTAGCAATTATTGAAAAGGATATGGAAACAGATATCGCACTTCACGCAGTCTCTGAATTTTCCGCGCCAACAGTTGATTACTCAGCAGCGGTTCAATTTTCAAATGGAAAAGCCTCTTCGATGTGCGATGTTAGTGATGCACTAATAATTCAGGCAGAACAAGTTGCTCTTGCATCAGGAGTTCATTTGGCTATCGATAAAGAGTTGATCCGTAGCCACCCAGAGTTTGTGACCTTAAGCGAATTGGCAGAATCGGTCGGTGAAGATGTCTGGCAATGGATTCTGGCCGGCGGCGAGGACCATGTTTTTCTTGCAACTGGAAAAGATTTAGGTGGATTTCGAATTGGCTCTGTTCAATCAGGTGCGGGTGTAAGTGGTGTAGAAATGAAAAAAGCGCCAGATACCTGGCGCCACTTTCAATGAAACTTTAAATTAACGAGTTACTTTTCCAGCCTTAAGGCATGAAGTACAGACGTTTTGACGCTTTGCAGTTCCGCCTACGAGAGTGCGGACGCGCTGGATATTTGGATTCCAACGACGACGGGTCTTCACCTGTGAGTGAGAAACATTGTTTCCG
>JBILNA010000114.1:0-3268 GCA_044375255.1 Candidatus Planktophila sp. | reverse complement strand
TCTGTGCGATCAAAACGATCATGACAGAAGAGCTAATTGAGTACTCAACCCAGCGGAAGTAATTGCGGTTTTGAGTTAGCCCTGCGCTATAGCGAGGGAAGAACTTTGGTGAAACAACCAAGAAGTGAAAGAAGGCCGATAAGCCCAGGAATAGCGCAACACCTAAACCAACTGGTGTGTCGAATAAAGTGATGGGCTCAGCAAATGTACTTCCTGGAGGGCCAGACATGTAGCGAGCCACGATTGGAAGTGTGAAGTCATTTGCAAGTGCCAAGACAGCGATCATCTGAACCAGGTGGAATACGCCAGCAATTATGTTGTAGCGGCGTAGCTTTGAAGTATTCATCTCTTTAGTCATGGATTAAGAATAAGCCAAGAAACCACTTTGTTCGCGAAGGCACGATCCAGAATCGGGTTGTGGACTCCCCCATTAATCTTCCATAACTCTAGAGAGCCTCGGGCGCAAGTAAACGGTAAAGCTGATGTCTCAGCGCCGGACATATAAGCGACGATATCCAATTCTTTTTCGTTACCTCTCGAGCATTGGTTATTTTGGTTCCAACGGTTGATTACTTCATCAACTGATGGATAACTCTGAGCAAACAATGCGCCGCCCACATATGAAATCGTTGCATCTGCATCACCATGAATGTGCAGAACATTGGCTGTCTTGCCCGAACATTGTGCAGGATCAAGATCCATTGATCCTGCCAAACCTGCAATAGCTGCTACTGGGTTCTTGCTTGTACATAAGTATTGGTAACTCATGAAGTGGCCATTGGAGTGACCAAACAAATAGATACGAGTTTTGTCTAAATTAAATACTTCAGCCATCTCATCAATTAACCCGTCAATGTATTGCACATCATTCACGCCACTCTGTGCAAAGTCACAGCAAGCAATAGTGGCGTTCCAATAGCGATTACCATAATTATCTTTCATGCCATCCGGTGCAATGTAAGCGAGCCCTGCTGATAACGCTGATTCTTTGAGGAATGTGTAATTAGTCTGCGAAATGGAATCTCCAGAATAACCGTGCAAATTGATCAAAACACCTGATGGGTTGTTTGATTGATTAGATACTGGCAGGAACAATTCTGCGGGGCGTTCTGCGCCAATAATTACACTGGCTCTATTCGCGAACTCCTTGTTTCCAATTTCAGTACCCAGAGCTGAGATCAATAAAACCAAGTTGGCTAGTGCCACAATCATGATCGCTTTAAACAGAATCTTCCGTGGAGCCTTAATTGTTAGCAAAGCGCCGATGATTCCGACAATCAAAAGTGCTGGTTGCGGACTTACTGAGTTCAGCAATACTGTCGTTGCCAAAAGGATGACTGCGATTGCTAATCTCGAAGCTCTCTCCCCAATTATGTGTGGGAATGAGCGAATTCCAGATTGCCCATCTTCATCAAAATCTTTCAATACATTGGCAATGTGTGCAGCAACGCCCAGTAACGAGCCAGCTGCCATCATCCACAATGGTGGAGTTTCTTCAACCGCTAAAACAATTGATGCTGGTAGCGCTGCAAAGGCAATTACATATGGCAAAGGCGAAAGTGGTGTGTACTTAAAGTAGAAGTTGTATGCAAGACCAAAAGCGATACCCAATAAATAAACCGCACCGCCCTTAAATCCCAAAGGACCAAAGAGATTTACGATCACCGCTAGAGGAGTAACCACAACTATCGCGGTCCGCAGTTGCTGAGGTGTAATCAATCCTGAAACTAATGGCTTTACAACGCGGTTATGTTTTAGATCATCGGTGTAATCATGCAGATCATTTGTCCAGCCAACAATTAACTGTCCTAAAAGGACACCGATAGCTATGACATAGGCGGGGCCTTCCCACCACAAGGCTTGAGCAATCAGAAAGGCGACAGTTGTAACCAGCAAGGATGGGCCGAAGTGGCAAGCCTGTACTAACCCCCGCAGTCTTTTCACTTAGTAAAGGTACCGTTTCTTTTAGACTTGATGAGCTTTGCCTCTAGAAGAACATCGATGTGCTTGTTAATTGATCCCAAAGTTAACTTTGTCAGCTTGACCAATTCTTCAGCTGACTTGGGGCCAGTTTCTAGCGCTTCAAGAATTCGGCGACATTGCTCGGACTTGAGCTTTTCTGCCAAGGTCTTCATGGTCGAATTCTCCTATAACTTAACAATCGAAGTCGAGTTCTACTTGAATTTTTGATCCCAATTCAATTGATAGAGGAAGTCGGATCGCATTTTTCAGTGGGACCAAATAAAGCCCTTGTTTTGGAAAAAGAGCGGTCTTAAAGGTTTGATCCTTGATAGTTACAATCGCATATAGGACCCCCCAGCCGTAACTCTTATCTGCAGCAATCGCCTTTATCTCAGGAGCAAACTTGGGTGGAACTTCAATAAAGTAAAAGGGCGCGGGGCCGCGCCACTCAATGACTTCACCTGTAAATGAAAAATCCACGCGAGAATTCTAACGGCTTTTCGCAATCTTGACCCCGAAGGTTAGAATTGGACCATGGATCTCGACAAAGTAATTCTGTACTACGGCTTTGCGCCGATTGCAGATACTGATGCCGTAAAACTATGGCAAAAGACTTTATGTGAATCCCTTGGAATCAAAGGTCGCATCATTGTTTCGCCCCACGGAATCAACGGAACCTTGGGCGGCAAGATGGAAGATCTTAAGAAATATGTAAAAGCAACAAAGGCGTACCCAGGATTCAAGAAGATCGATTTCAAGTGGTCTGATGGAACTGGACAGGATTTTCCTAAGTTAAAAATCAAGATTCGCCCAGAACTTGTTGCTTTTGGAAATCCAGATGAAATTAAGGTTGATGCCAACGGTGTCATTGGTGGTGGCGTTCATCTGCGTCCCGAAGAGGTTAACAAGCTTGTAGAAGAGCGCGGCGATGATGTTGTTTTCTTTGATGGGCGCAATGCTTTTGAAGCCAAGGTTGGAAAGTTTAAGGACGCTGTTGTTCCGAATGTAGAGACTTCTCATGACTTTGTTTCAGAAATAGAAAGTGGCAAGTACGACCACATGAAGGACAAGCCAATCGTTACTTACTGCACTGGTGGAATTCGCTGCGAGATCTTGTCTGTGGTTATGAAAAACCGTGGTTTCAAAGAGGTTTATCAAATAAAGGGCGGCATAGTTCGTTACGGAAACAAGTTTGGCGATGATGGCCTATGGGAAGGCTCCCTGTACACATTTGATGATCGCTTAACAATTGATTTCAGTGATCACACAAAGTTAATTGGCGAATGTGCAGAATGTAAGGGCGCAA
>JBILNA010000113.1:0-3277 GCA_044375255.1 Candidatus Planktophila sp. | reverse complement strand
ACATTGCGGGGGAGAATGCTCGCGTGGCCACACTCGAGAGCAAGGTTTCAGCCGTTGTTGGCGACCGTACCGCCAAGGTTCTCAACACCGTCTTTGGGATCAGCACCGTTGGGGATCTGGTGCGCCACTATCCACGCAGGTACATGGTCCGCGGGGAATTGTCGGATATCTCGCAGCTACGCGAAGGCGATGAGACCACAATTTTGGCGCAGATTTATTCAACAACTAATCGCCCCTTACGTGGACGTAAAGGAAGCATCCTTGAAGTAGTTGTTACTGACGGCACAGACAAGTTGTCACTAACATTTTTCAACCAAGCCTGGCGTGAAAAAGATTTGAAGGTCGGGCGACAAGGACTCTTTGCTGGGAAAATCGGAGTTTTCAATAACAAGAAACAATTAGCCCATCCAGATTATGAGTTGATTCCCGATGGTTCTGATGTGGATTCGGCGGTTGAGGGTTTTGCTGGAAAATTTTTGCCGGTGTATCCCGCCTCATCAAAGCTTCCATCGTGGAAAATTTCTCAATGTGCCCAGCTTGCAATAGGCGCGTTAGATGAGATCGATGATTTTCTTCCGACTCCTATCCGTGAAAAACACAACTATCCAACGTTGCAGCAAGCTCTAGTTCAATTACATCAACCAGCAGATCTAGATCATGCCGAAACTGCACGGGAACGTCTAACTTTTGACGAGGCATTCTTATTGCAATCTTTATTGGTAATGCGTAGAAATGAGTTAAAGAAACTTAATTCAACTTCACGAAAAAGAATTAGCGGTGGCCTTCTTGATACCTTTGATAAATCACTTCCATTTGATTTAACTGCAGGCCAGGTTGCGGTGTGTAAAGAAATTGAAAGTGATTTAGCACAGCCGCACCCCATGCATCGCTTGCTTCAAGGAGAAGTTGGTTCAGGAAAAACAATCGTTGCGTTACGCGCCATGTTGGCAGTCGTTGATAGCGGGGGACAAGCCGCACTTCTTGCTCCAACCGAAGTACTTGCAGCCCAGCATCTTCGCACTATCCAAAAGCAGTTAGGAACTTTGGGACAAGGTGGAATGTTGGGTGGTTCAGAAACGGGAACACAGGTAACGCTGATTACAGGATCGCAATCGGCACAAGCACGTAGGGAAGCACTTGCAAAGGCAGCGGATGGAACTGCAGGAATTGTTATCGGCACCCATGCGTTGTTAGGCGAATCCGTTGTTTTCAAAGATCTTGGGTTAATAGTCGTGGATGAGCAACACAGGTTCGGTGTTGAACAACGAGATGCATTGAAAGAGAAGGCTGTTTTGCCACCGCACTTACTTGTGATGACAGCAACGCCAATTCCTCGAACTGTTGCCATGACAGTCTTTGGTGATCTAGATGTTTCAACATTGCGAGAACTTCCATTAGGTCGTCAACCAATTACGACCCATGTCGTGCCTGTGAAAGAGAAACCCAATTACATGGAGCGCGCTTGGCAACGAATTCGCGAAGAGGTTGCACAAGGCCATCAGGCTTATGTTGTTGCACCCCGTATTTCGGCAGATCCTGATGCAGGAGCTGATGCAGATTTAGATTTTCTCTTCGGTGAAGAATCCGATGAAATTGCATCGGTAGAAGAGTTAGCTCCAATGTTGCACGCGGGTCCACTACAGGGGCTCAAAATCGCAATTTTGCACGGGCGTTTATCTGCTGATGAAAAAGACGGGACCATGCAAGCATTTTCCAAAGGTGAGATTGATGTTTTGGTCTCAACCACAGTGATCGAGGTTGGCGTGGATGTTGCCAACGCAACAATCATGGTGATCATGGATGCCGACAGATTTGGTGTCTCTCAGTTGCACCAATTAAGAGGCCGTGTGGGCCGAGGCACATCGCCAGGCCTGTGTCTGCTGGTCTCAAGTAGCGAGGAGTTAACCCCTGCTCGCGAAAGGCTTAACGCGGTAGCTGCAACAGTTGATGGTTTTGAACTTTCGCGCATCGATCTTGAACAAAGGCGCGAGGGAGATGTTTTAGGTAGAAATCAATCGGGAACTCAGTCTCATCTTCGCTTATTACGGGTGTTAAGGGATGAAACTTTGATTGAGCAGGCGCGAGCTGACGCTGAACAATTGATTGCAAAAGATAACGCTTTAACCAACTATCCTTTACTCAAGAAAGAGCTTGCACAATTACAGCGAGATCAAGCTGTCGATTATTTGGATAAGGGTTAATTCATTGAGAATCATTGCAGGTGTTGCGCGAGGTCGAACTTTAGGAACAGTGGCAGGTGCAACTCGTCCAACTTCAGATCGTGCACGTGAAGGCCTTTTCTCATCGTTGACATCTGAGTTTGGAAGCTTTGAAGGTTTACATGTACTTGATCTCTTTGGGGGATCTGGGGCTATCGCTCTTGAATCACTATCTCGCGGAGCCACTTTGGTTCATGTGGTCGAGAAAGATGATGAAGCTCAAAAAACAATTGAAAACAATTACGAACTGGTAAAGAAATCTAATCCAACCGGAAAATTGCAACTATTCGGAATGAGTGCAGAGAGATTTCTCAAGGATTTACCGAAAACCAAGTATCACTTGGTGTACATCGATCCTCCATATGATTTCAGCAATCAAGCGGTAGAAGATGTTCTAAGTGCTTTGTACGACGGAGAATTTTTAAGTAGTGATGCCTTTATTGCAGTTGAACGTACAGCTAGAGGGCCACAATTCATTTGGCCCGATGCCTATGCACCCGCTCGTGAGCGGAATTATGGTCAAGCGACCATTTATTACGCTAATTACCAGCCCTAAGAATGGATTACTTGGCGCTGTCTTGCTAGCGTTTACGCCATGAAGCGCGCGGTTTGCCCTGGATCCTTCGATCCGATCACATATGGGCATTTAGACATCATTGAGCGTGCGGCGCAACAATTTGATCATGTGGTTGTTGCAGTGCTGGAGAACAGAACAAAAGCGAGTCTCTTTACCGTGCAAGAGCGTATTTCAATGATCACCACCGTCGTTGCTAAGTTCCCCAATGTATCTGTGGATTCGTGGAGCGGATTATTGGTTGATTACTGCAAGAGCAACTCCATCCAGGCCATTGTGAAGGGCCTTCGCGCAGTTTCAGATTTTGATTATGAACTACAAATGGCACAGGTGAATCTGCAAGGTTCGGGAGTTGAAACCATGTTCATGGCAACTGCGCCATCACATTCCTTCCTGTCATCATCTTTAGTAAAAGAGTTGGCCCATTACAACGGAGATGTATCAACGATGGTTCCGCCATCAATTAACGAAGCACTCAAGCTAC
>JBILNA010000012.1:0-12687 GCA_044375255.1 Candidatus Planktophila sp. | reverse complement strand
TGCGAGAGCTCCTCGACAGCGGAGTCCACTTCGGACACCAGACTCGTCGATGGAACCCAAAGATGAAGCGCTTTATTTTCACAGAGCGCAATGGCATCTACATCATCGACATCCAGCAATCACTTGCTCTTATCGATTCAGCGTATGAATTTGTTAAGGACACAGTTGCTAAGGGTGGCCATGTTTTGTTCGTTGGAACAAAGAAGCAAGCACACATGCCAATCATCAATCACGCAGCACGCGTTGGAATGCCAACAGTGACTGAGCGTTGGTTGGGCGGAATGCTTACTAACTTCCCAACTGTGTACAAGCGTATTCAGCGTCTGAAGGAGCTAGAAGCCCTAGAAGAGAAGAACGATCTACTTCTAACAAAGAAGGAACTTCTTGTTCTACGCCGCGAGCGCGAAAAACTATTTAAGAACCTTGACGGAATCCGTAACATGACTAAGTTGCCTTCAGCGATTTGGGTTGTAGATACCAAGAAAGAGCACCTAGCGGTTCAGGAAGCTAAGAAGCTTGGTATTCCTGTAATCGCAATCTTGGATACAAACTGTGATCCAGATGAGGTTGACTACAAGATTCCTGGTAACGATGATGCAATCCGTTCAATCGACTTGCTGACACGTGTCATCACCGATGCAATTGCAGCTGGCCTCAAGGCGCGTTCTGCAAATGTTAAGGAAGAAGCAAAGTCTGATGCACCAGCAGCTGTTGCTGCAGGCGAGCCATTGGCTGATTGGGAGAAGGAAATTCTCGATGCACCAGTTGCGACTCCAGTAGCCGACGCACCAACAACACCGGAGGCATAAATTGGCTAACTACACAGCTGAAGATGTAAAGAAGCTTCGCGAAGCAACTGCTGCGGGAATGCTTGATTGCAAGAAGGCTCTAGATGAAGCCGAAGGCGACTACAACAAGGCGCTAGACCTAATTCGCGTAAAGGGCCTTAAGGGCATTACAAAGCGCGAAGGTCGTCTGACTTCAAATGGTGCGGTTGTAGCAAAGGTCGAGGGCAACCTTGGTGTGATGCTAGAACTGAACTGCGAAACAGATTTCGTTGCAAAGGGTGAGCGCTTCGTTGCGCTCGCTGATGAGCTTCTAGCTCACCTACAAAACGCACAGTCTGATTCGCTAGAAGCATTCTTGGCATCAACAACTGCTAACGGCAGTACTGTTCAAGCAACTATTGATGAAGCCAATGCAACAATGGGCGAGAAGATTGAAGTACGTCGCATTGCAGTGATTAAGGATTCACCAGTTGGAATTTACTTACACCGTACAAGCCCAGATCTTCCACCACAGGTTGGTGTTTTGGTTGAGCTTGTTAAGGATGCAGCTGAAGTTGGTAAGGACATCGCACAACACATTGCAGCATTCGCACCGCAGTTTGTTAATCGCGAACAAGTTCCAGCTGAACTGATTGAAAACGAGCGCCGTATCGCAGAAGACACAGCGCGCGAAGAGGGTAAGCCAGAAGCTGCTCTTACAAAGATCATCGAAGGCCGCGTGGCAGGTTTCGTCAAGGAAGTTTCCTTGATCGAGCAGTCATTCGCTAAGGATGCGAAGAAGACCGTAAAGCAGATCCTCGATGAGGCTGGAACAGCTGTTAAGGCCTTCCATCGCTTCCGCGTGGGTCAATAAGGACTAGGTCGGATCGCTTAGACTTAGTTCAACAACCAGTAATTAGAGACAAATACTGAAGAGATTGAGGAGCACTCATGCCCGGTACAAGAGGTACGTATCGGAGAGTGCTCCTTAAACTTTCTGGCGAAGTTTTTGGTGGAGAAAAAGGCATCGGCGTTGATCCCGATGTTGTGCAAGATATTGCAAAGCAAATAGCAGATGTAGCTCGCAGCGGTGTTCAGGTTGCAATTGTTGTCGGTGGCGGAAATTACTTCCGTGGAGCTGAACTTTCTCAGCGCGGAATGGATCGCTCACGAGCTGACTACATGGGAATGCTTGGAACAGTAATGAACTGTTTGGCACTTCAGGATTTTCTAGAAAAAGAAGGCGTTGGAACCCGAGTACAAACCGCCATCACAATGGGTCAAGTTGCAGAACCTTACATTCCGCTTCGCGCGATTCGTCACTTAGAAAAGGGCCGCGTTGTAATTTTTGGCGCAGGCGCAGGAATGCCATTTTTTACAACAGATACTGTTTCGGCGCAACGCGCACTTGAAATTGGTGCGCAAGCTTTGCTGCTTGCCAAGAGTGGTGTCGATGGTGTGTACAGCGCAGATCCCAAAAAAGATCCAAGTGCGACTAAGTACGACACAATCACTTACAACGAGGTTTTATCAAAATCACTTGCTGTCGCAGATGCAGCAGCTTTCGCGTTATGTCGCGAAAACAAGTTGCCAATAGTTGTCTTTGATTTGATGAAAAACGGAAATATTGGTCGAGCGGTGCGTGGTGAAGTTATTGGAACCCTCGTCGCATAAGCGATGAGACAGATGTAAGAAGCGGTAAGAGGAGCAGAAAAATGGCAGATGTAGCAAGCGCCCTTAAGGACGCTGAAACCAAGATGAACAAAGCGGTAGAGGTTGCTAAAGATGATTTTGCAACAATCCGCACAGGTCGTGCTCATCCATCGCTATTTAACAAGGTAATGGTTGATTACTACGGCACCTATACAGCGCTTTCACAATTAGCAACGATCCAAGTTCCAGAAGCGCGCATGGCGTTGATTTCCCCATTTGATAAAGGCGCAATGGCTTCAATAGAAAAAGCTATCCGCGAATCAGATTTGGGCGTTAATCCAGGCAATGATGGATCAGTTATCCGTGTGAATTTCCCTCAACTCACCGAAGAGCGCCGCAAGGAGTTCATCAAGGTTGTAAAGAGCAAGGCAGAAGATTCAAAGATTTCCATCCGAAATATCCGCCGCGCTGCAAAAGAGGCCATGGAAAAGATGGAAAAAGATGGTGATATCGGAAAAGATGATTTAGCTCGCGCAGAAAAAGAGTTAGAGAAAATCACATCCGAACATGTTGCAAAAATTGATGAACTGCTTAAGCACAAAGAGGTCGAACTCCTAGAAGTTTAGGGGCTCATTTATGTCAGATCTGCACTCGATCAACGAAGCGATCAATAAGAAGGCTGGGCGAAAGCTTTTGCCTTCCATTGCTGTCAGCCTATCGCTGATCGCTTTGGTCGGGTTCACGCTTTCCTATCAACGTGAGATTTTTGCCATCGTGGTTGCCATTGCTGTAATTCTGGGATTGCGTGAACTTGTACGCGCTTTTGCAGCCCGCGGAATTGTAATTTCCTTCAATACGCTTTCTTTAGCTGCAATTGGTTTGTCTTATGCAGCATGGGTTGGGGGAGTTGCAGGGCTTGCAGTTGCAACGGCAATCGCATTCCCGCTGTTACTTATTCGTGCACTTGTGCAGGGCCCAGATGGATTTGTGGCGAAGGCAACGGCAACAACTTTTGGACTTTTGTACTTACCCTTCTTGGCAGGGTTTTTGATTTTGCTAGCTCGTCCAAGTACAGGTTTTCAACGAGTTATGACTTTTATGGTTTTGGTTGGATGTAATGACACCTTCGGTTACATCGTTGGAGTCTTGCTAGGCAAGCATCCATTGGTTCCCAAAATTTCTCCAAAGAAGAGTTGGGAAGGCCTAGCAGGCTCAACGATTTTCACCATGATAGGTGGATGCCTTGCATTCAAATACATCATGGATATGCATTGGTGGATTGGAATTATCGTTGGTCTGATGATTGTCTTTACAGCGACCTGTGGTGATTTGATTGAAAGTGCAATGAAGCGAGATATGAGTTTGAAAGACATGGGCACACTGTTGCCCGGACATGGCGGAATGTTGGATCGTCTAGATTCAGTTGTGTTGTCAGCGCCTGCTTTGTGGCTGGCTCTTGAACTTGTAAAGCATTTCCTATGAGCGGCAAAGTGCCAGAGGTGAACCTGGTCTTTGATGAACCGGTTCAGCGCAAGAAGGCCCCCAAGCATCTTGCGGATTTTGCACCAGCGGATCGAAAGGCGTTTGCCAAGGAATTAGGTTTTCAACCTTTCCGAGCCAGCCAAGTTGCTAATCACTACTTCTCGCATCTTTCAGCAAACCCAGAAGAGTGGACCGATATTCCGGCCGCTGAACGCCAAGCAATCTCCGATGCATTGATTCCAAAAATGACTGAACTTGTTACAACTCGTACGACCGATAATGGGATGACTCGCAAAGATTTGTGGAAGCTACATGATGGTGTGTTGGTCGAAAGTGTTTTGATGCGTTACACAGATCGAGTAACGGTATGTATTTCCTCCCAGGCCGGATGTGGCATGAACTGTCCATTCTGTGCGACAGGTCAAGCAGGATTGACCCGAAACCTATCGGCTGCAGAAATTACCGACCAGATTGTTGCCGCTGCGCGTGCCTGCGCAAATGGTGAATTACCTGGTGGGCCAACCCGTCTTTCAAACATAGTGTTTATGGGTATGGGGGAACCGTTAGCAAACTACAACGCAGTGGTTCGAACTCTACGCAACATTACAGACCCAAATCCAGATGGCTTGGGAATCAGTGCGCGTTCAGTAACAGTTTCAACAGTGGGCTTGGTCAACGGAATTGAAAAACTGACAGAAGAAGGAATCAGTTGCACTTTGGCAGTTTCGCTTCATACACCGGATGATGAACTTCGTGACACCTTGGTTCCGATCAATAATCGCTATAATGTGCGAGAAGTGCTTGCTGCAGCCGATGCCTATGAAAAGAAGACGGGCCGTCGTTATTCAATCGAGTATGCCCTGATTAGAGACATTAATGATCAATCGTGGCGTTCGGACCTTTTGGGACGTTTGCTAAAAAATCGTAACGCCCATGTTAATTTGATTCCTCTCAACCCAACCCCAGGTTCGAAGTGGACCGCCTCACGCCGCGAAGATGAAGCAGAGTTTGTTCGCATCCTTGAAAGTTATGGCGTCCCAGTGACTGTCCGCGATACTCGTGGTCGCGAAATCGACGGGGCGTGTGGTCAATTAGCAGCGGCAGAAAAAGGCAAGCCCGTCAACTAAATTAGGACTAGTTACTTCTAGCCCGAATTGCTAGGCTCTGGAACATGAAAAAGCTCAGTAACTTCGTTAATGGAAAATCTGTCGAATCAACTTCAGGAGAAACCACAACTCTGGTTAATCCTGCAACCGGACAACCTTTTGCAACAGCGCCTAAATCAAATGCGGCAGATATTGATGCTGCATTTAAGGCAGCCAGTGATGCATTTGTAGATTGGCGCGATTCAACACCTTCACAGCGTCAACGCGCATTGTTGAAAATTGCTGACGCCATTGAAACTCGAGCCGAAGAAGTAATTGCAATCGAAGTTGAAAACACAGGCAAGCCAGTGTCATTAACGACATCTGAAGAAGTGCCTCCGATGGTTGATCAAATTAGATTCTTTGCAGGAGCTGCACGAAATCTTGAAGGAAAATCCGCTGGCGAATACATGCCGGGAATGACATCGATGATTCGACGTGAACCAGTAGGCGTCATTGGCCAAGTGACTCCTTGGAACTACCCGATGATGATGGCTGTTTGGAAATGGGCTCCTGCAATCGCAGCAGGAAACACCGTTGTATTAAAGCCAAGTGATACGACACCAGCATCAACTGTTTGGATGGCAAATTTAATGGCAGAATTTTTGCCCGCAGGTGTTTTCAATGTTGTATGTGGCGAGCGCGAAACAGGAGCATCACTTGTTAATCACAAACGCCCTGACATGGTTTCTATTACAGGATCAGTCGGTGCCGGAGTTGCGGTAGCAGAATCTGCAGCCAAGCAGTTGAAACGTGTTCACCTAGAACTTGGCGGTAAGGCACCTGTTGTCGTATTTGCAGATGCTGATTTACCTGCCGCCGCTGAAGCCATTGCAATAGCTGGCTATTTCAATGCTGGGCAAGATTGCACCGCAGCTACTCGTGTGATTGTGCAAGACTCTGTCTATCAAGAATTTGTTGGACTCTTAACCGAGCAAGCCAACTCCATCGCCATTGGTGCACCACATGATGACGATGTTTTCTTGGGACCTGTAAATAACAGTAACCAGCTGGCACGAGTAAGTGATTTGCTTTCTCGAGTCCCAGCCCACGCCCAGGTCATGACAGGCGGATCAGCACTTGATCGCCCAGGCTTCTTCTTCCCGGCAACGGTGGTTGCTGGTCTTGCCCAGGATGATGAACTGATTCAGAACGAGATCTTTGGCCCCGTCATTACTGTTCAGAAGTTCAGTGACGAAGCCCAAGCTGTTTCTATGGCCAACGGGGTCGACTACGGATTGGCATCTAGCGTCTGGACTACCAACCATGGAACCGCGATGCGCATGGCTAAGGCTTTTGATTTTGGTTGCGTCTGGATCAACACCCATATTCCTATAGTTGCCGAAATGCCTCATGGCGGCTTCAAGCGCTCCGGGTATGGCAAGGATCTCTCCGCGTACGGCTTTGAAGATTACACGCGGATTAAGCACGTGATGACTAATCTTGGGGCGTAGTATTTCCCCCTGCTAGATCTTCTGGCAGCTTTCCCATCCATCAACCCACAACCCACAGAAAGCTTGAGGCTCGGTAATCCGACAACTAGCTTGTGCTTAATCCTTAAGGAGTAAATCAGTATGTCAAAAGAAAGTTCACTCTCACCGGAAGCTCGATCAATAATCGGTGCCATGGTTTCACGTCGTGCAGTACTTGCAGGCGCAGGTGGTTTAGGTGCAGCAGGATTACTTGCTGCATGTGGCGGATCAGATTCCGCTGATAGTGCAAACAGCGTTCGCTGGGGCAACTGGCCTTTGTACCTTGATTATGATGAGGAAACAAAGAAGTACCCAACTCTTGAAAAATTTATTGAGCAAACTGGAATTGCAGCGACTTATTTTGAAGATTACAACGACAACGATGAGTTCTTTGGAAAAGTTCAAGCGCAACTCAAGCTGGGCGAAGATATTGGTTATGACCTTGTAACACCTACTGACTGGATGGCAGCTCGCTGGATCCGTCTTGGATACACACAAAAGTTTGACGCTGCAAATATTCCAAACAAGTCAAACATTCTAGATTCACTGGCATCGCCTTCATTTGATGCAAACCGTGAGCAGACCCTGACTTGGCAAGGCATCATGGGCGGTTTCGGTTGGAACGTTGAAAAGAATCCAAAGGGAATTCGCACAATTGACGAACTATTTGCGCCACAGAACAAGGGCAAGATTGTTGTTCTTTCTGAAATGCGCGACACCATCGGAATCATCTTGCTTTCACAGGGCGTAAATCTTCAGACAGTTACCGAAGATCAGTTCATGAACGCAGTGGATTTCATGGCGAAGAAAATCTCTGACGGTTGGATCCGTGGCGTTAAGGGTAATGAGTACGCAGAGGACCTCACTTCAGGTGATGCAACAGCTGTTATTGGCTGGTCTGGCGACATGTTTATCCTGAAGGCAGAAAATGAAGGAAAGTTTGACTTTGCTCTTCCTGATTCAGGCGGAACAATTTCAGGTGATAACTTCGTAATTCCTTCAACTGCATCTGCAGAAGGAAAGGCAAATGCCGAGAAGCTCATCAACTTCTACTATGACCCAGCAATCGCGGCTGAAGTTGCGGCTTATGTGAACTATGTGTGCCCAGTTGAGGGTGCACAAGCTGAGATGGAAAAGATTGATCCAGCTCTAGCTGCAAGCCCATTTATCTTCCCTGATGCGGCAATGTCTGCAAAGCTCAACGTCTTCCGTTCACTTACTCCAGCTGAAGAAACAACGTGGAGCGAAGCATTCCAGAAGGCCGCCGGCAACTAGTGACAGACGTTTCATCTGCGACTCGAGGAGATTTACGTCTTACTCGAATCACAAAGTCATATGGAGATTTCACTGCAGTTAATGATTTGTCATTAACAATTCCTGAAGGTTCATTCTTTGCACTACTTGGGCCTTCAGGATGCGGTAAGACAACAACTCTGCGAATGATTGCAGGGTTGGAAGAGCCAACCGTTGGAAGTATTCATTTGGGTTCAACTGATATTACGACTAAGCGTCCATATCAGCGCCCAATTAATACTGTCTTTCAAAATTATGCACTGTTTCCTCATTTAACTATTTTTGAGAACATTGCATTTGGCCTTCGCCGTCGCGGAATCAAAAATGTCGATGCAGATGTAAACAAGGTATTAGAGCTTGTCGAACTCCCACATCTTGCGCAGCGAAAACCAACTCAACTTTCAGGTGGACAGCAGCAACGCATCGCTTTAGCGCGTGCGATTGTGAACCGTCCAGCATTGTTGCTCTTGGATGAGCCTTTGGGTGCACTTGATCTCAAACTCCGTCGACAGATGCAGATTGAGCTCAAGTGGATCCAGCGCGAGGTTGGGCTTACCTTCGTTCACGTTACTCACGATCAAGAAGAAGCCATGACTATGGCTGACACCATCGCGGTAATGAATGAGGGTGAAATCGAGCAAATGGGATCTCCTGCAGACTTGTATGACAATCCAGAGACCGCATTTGTCGCTAACTTCTTAGGTCAGTCAAATTTGATCAAGGGACGCATCGAAGGAACTGATGGCGATAACTTAGTCGTCGATCTTTTTGGCCAGAAAATTTCAATGCCAAAGAAGCGATCTCATGCCGTCGATAACTCTATTTATGCAGGTATCCGTCCAGAGAAGTTCCGTATTTCACTAGTCGGAACCCCAACTCGTGGAAACACTTTAACTGGTGGCCATATCGAAGATGTTTCCTATATCGGAGTTTCAACTCAGTATCAGGTAATGATGCCTTGGGGACAAGAAGTTATGGTCTTCGAGCAAAATGATGATGGAGTTGCGCCATTTGATAAAGGCGATGAAGTTGTAATTTCTTGGGAGCCAACCTTCACTTTTGCACTTCGTGGGGATGAAGATGTCGAAGCCGGACTTGAGGTAATCCCTGAGGAATTAGAGGAAGAATGAGCAACGCCTTTTCTAAGGTGAAGTTGCCTTATTTACTGTTGCTTCCTGGTTTTCTTTTCCTCTTTACCTTCTTTATTTTGCCGATCGTTAACCTTGCACAAACATCAACCCAAACACCAATAGCTGGGGGAGACACAGGTCAGAACGAGCAAACTCTACGTTTTTCAAACTATGTCGATGCATTCACTGAAAATCAAGAACAGTTTGCTCGCTCATTCATCTTTGCCTTGTGTGCAACAGTATTGGCCCTAGCGATTGCGTACCCCTTGGCTTATGCAATTGCATTTAAGGCGGGCAGATTAAAGAACTTTTTATTGGTTCTAGTCATTGCACCATTTTTTGTCTCATTTTTGCTCAGAACCGTTGCCTGGAAACAGATTCTTGGCGAAGAGGGTTTTGTTGTTCCAACTCTGCGAACGATTGGGCTCATCAGTGAAAGTACAACTCTGACATCAACCTCATTTGCAGTTGTGATGGGTATGACCTATAACTTCCTACCTTTCATGACCTTGCCGCTCTATGCCTCCCTTGAGCGCATCGACCCCCGCACGATGGAAGCATCAGGGGATCTATATGCCAATGGATTTACTACTTTCCGAAAGGTAACTCTGCCGCTATCAATGCCCGGAGTTGTAGCAGGAACACTTTTGACCTTTATTCCTGCAGCAGGTGACTATGTGAATGCGACAATTTTGGGTTCTCCAAATACCAAGATGATTGGAAATGTCATCGAGTCCCGGTATTTCAGGATTGTTGACTACCCAACAGCAGCAGCACTTTCCTTTACCTTAATGGCGGCGATTTTGATCTTGGTGACGATCTATATTCGCAAAGCCGGAACGGATGAGCTCGTATGACTCATCACGCTAAGCAAAAGGATGCATCAATCCCGACGATTCCAATCAATGCACGTATTTCTCGTTGGTTTGGCCGAAATTTAATTCGAATTTACGCTGTATTTGGCTTCACCTACCTGTTTATTCCAGTTGCTTACACCTTCGTTTTTTCTTTTAATGATTCTGGTAAATCCAATCTAGTGTGGAAAGGCTTCACCTTTGATAACTGGAAAAATCCATGTGGAGCTCCAGAAGTATGTACAGCTTTGGGTAACTCAATCAAAATTGGTTTACTAGCAACTATCTTTTCAACTATTTTGGGAACAATGATCGCATTTGCAATTGGGCGCTATGCCTTTAAAGGTCGCTCATCTTCAAACCTCTTGATCTTCTTGCCTATGGCTACACCTGAAATTGTGTTAGGTGCATCGCTACTCTCGCTCTTTCTGGTCTTCCAGATCAACCCAGGTTTTTGGCCAACGGTTATTGCTCACATAGTTTTCTGTATCTCATTCGTAGTAGTTACAGTCAAGGCGCGAATCGCATCTCTTGATCCACGCCTGGAACAGGCTGCTATGGATTTATATGCCAATGAACTAGAGACTTTTAGAAGAGTTACCCTTCCATTGGTGGCACCAGGTATTGCAGCTGCAGCACTGTTAGCTTTTAGTCTCTCCTTTGATGATTTCATTATTACTAACTTCAACTCAGGAACTTTGAAAACATTCCCTGAGTTTGTTTATACATCTGCAGCTCGTGGAATCCCTGCACAAGCAAATGTAATTGGATCTGCAATGTTCTTCCTTGCTTTGTTCATCGTTATCGCCGGACAGTTTGTCGGCAAGAAGGTAAAGGTTGCTAAGTGACCAATCACGGCAATATGTACGGTCCCAACTTCACTTTTCTTGGAATTCCAGCCTGTGATTTGGATGATCCAGCAACTTATAAAGGTGCAGATGTCATCATTGTTGGCGCACCAATAGATAGCGGAACATCACATCGATCAGGTGCAAAATTTGGCCCGCAAGCAATTCGTGGGGGAGATTACTTACCTCATGATGGCTCACGACCTCACCTAGCTTTGCGAACCGATGGTTTGAAAGATCTCAAAGTCTTCGATGCTGGCGATTTGTTGATGCCTGGCGGAGATCTTGTGGCATCTCTTGCAGTTCTCAAAGAGGCAACGGAAAAGATTTCTCGTGCCGGAATCATTCCTGTAATCCTTGGTGGCGATCATTCGATTGCATCTGCAGATGTTGCAGGAATTGCAACGCATCGCGGCATGGGCTCGGTTTCCATGATTCACTTTGATGCACACGCCGATACTGGTGAAGATCAATTCGGAGCACTTGTTGGTCACGGAACACCAATGCGTAACTTGATTAACAACGGTTATGTCCGCGGAGATCGCTTCTTACAGTTAGGTCTTCGTGGTTATTGGCCAGAGGATGCAACCCTTAATTGGATGCGCGATCAAGGAATGCGTTCTTATGAAATGACTGAAATTCATCACCGTGGATTGAAGGCGGTACTAGATGAATCATTTGCAACATTGGTAGATGGTTGCGATGGAGTTTTCTTATCTGTAGATATTGATGTTGTAGATCCCGGAATGGCGCCTGGTACCGGTACTCCTGAACCAGGTGGAATGACAAGCCGTGAATTATTAGAAGCGGTTCGCAGAATTTGCCTAGAACTTCCTATAGTTGGAATTGATGTTGTTGAAGTAGCCCCACCATTTGATTCAGCTGACATCACAGCAATTTTGGCTAATCGTGTTGTCCTTGAAGCTCTCAGCGCAATTGCAAAGCGTCGTAACGGCACCTCATATTCGGCTACTCAGAACCTTCTCGATCGATAATTGAGCTTTTCTAAGATGTCAGCGGTATCGTGCATACTTCGAGACAACTTCTCATGTTAGGTGTGTAATGGAACTTCTAGGAATTCTGGCATTTGTTGTTGCCTTGCTGCTTTCTGTCATGGTGCACGAGTTTGGGCATTACATAACTGCGCGAAAGTATGGAATGTGGGTTTCAGAGTTTTTTGTTGGTTTTGGAAAACGAATCTGGTCGGTACAACGGGGTGAAACCGAATTTGGCGTAAAGGCCATTCCTGCCGGTGGCTATTGCAAAATTGAAGGCATGTCACCCAACGATGAAATGTCTATTGGCCAAGAGGACCGAGCTTTTTACAAGGCGTCCTCTGGAAAGAAGTTAGTTGTTCTTGGGGCAGGATCATTTTTGCACTTTGTTTTGGGTTTTGTTCTTCTGTTTACACTCTTTGCAGGAATTGGAACTAATCAAGTACTACCCGTTATTAATGAAGTTGTTCCTAACTCAGCAGCACAAGCTGCCGGAATTCAAGTTGGCGATGAAATTGTTTCAATTAATGGCAAGCGAGTTACTGATTGGTACAAAGATGTCCAAGTAATTCGTGAATCACAAGGCAAGGAGCTTTCCCTTGTTCTAAATCGCAATGGTGAAGAGATTTCAGTTACCGCTTCAGCACGATTAACCGATCTTGATGGAACCAAAAGATATGTTCTTGGCATAGTCAATGATGTTGGTTTAAAGCGTTCAGGCCTACTCGTATCTATCAAGAACTCAGCAACAGTTACCAAGGGATTCTTGGTTGAAAGTGTTAAGTCATTAGGTAAATTGCCTGAAAAGATCCCTGCTCTCTGGGGTGCGACTGTTCGTGGTGAAGAGAGAGATGCAAATGGCTTGGTGGGTGTCGTCGGTGTTGCACGGGTATCAGGCGAAGCTGTTGGAAGTGACAAGTTAGCTCCAATGGAGCGGTTGGCAACCTTCGTTTTAATCGTGGCAAGCCTTAACATATTTGTCGGAGTCTTTAACCTATTACCAATTTTGCCGCTAGATGGTGGTCATATGGCAGTTGCTATAGCCGAT
>JBILNA010000152.1:0-2936 GCA_044375255.1 Candidatus Planktophila sp. | reverse complement strand
CCATCGGCAATCACATGGACATAGCGTCCACCTGATTCATCCAAGTATTCACGACGTGCAGCCGCTACTTCGGCAACTGCAGATGCCATTGGAACTTCAACACCTAAAACCTTGCGAGTTGTATGGGTTGCGCCGCCACCAAAACCAACCAGTACACCAGCTGCGCCAGCGCGCATTAAGTGAAGTGCTGCAGTTGAAGTTGCTACGCCGCCAACAATTACCGGAACATCTAGTTCGTAAATAAACTTCTTGAGGTTGAGTGCTTCATTTTCTGCAGCAACATGTTCGGCAGAAACCGTTGTTCCGCGAATAACAAAGATATCTACGCCAGCTGCGATAACAGCCTTATGGAACTCTGCGGTGCGTGCAGGTGAAAGAGATGCAGCCACAGTTACCCCAGCATCGCGAATCTGCTGAATACGATCTTTAATCAATTCTGGACGAATTGGGGCGTTGTAAATTTCCTGCATGCGCTTTGTTGCATGCTTATCGGGCATGGAAGCGATTTCTCCCAAAGGAATTCGAGGATCTTCATAACGAGTCCACAAACCTTCAAGGTTGAGTACTCCTAAACCACCAAGCTTTCCGATGGCGATTGCGGTTTCAGGTGAGACCACTGAATCCATTGGGGCTGCCATCATCGGTAGCTCAAACTTGTAGGCATCTATCTGCCAGGTCGTTGAAACATTTTCTGGGTCACGAGTTCGGCGGCTAGGAACAATTGCAATGTCATCAAAGGAGTAGGCGGTGCGAGCGCGCTTTCCTGGGGCGATTTCGATGTTATTCATGAGCGGCCCTTCTTCTGATAGTTCGGTGCATCAGCGACATGTGCCACATCATGCGGATGGCTCTCCTGCAGTCCTGCTGCAGTAATTTGAATTAAACGACCTTCGCGGCGAAGAGTTTCGATATCTGGCGCTCCTGCATACCCCATGCCTGATCGCAATCCACCAACTAATTGATGCACGACTTCGGCTACAGAGCCACGGAAGGCAACCTTGCCTTCGATGCCTTCGGGGACAAGTTTGTCTTCGGACAAAACATCATCCTGCATGTAACGATCCTTTGAATATGACTTTTGTTCTCCGCGAGATTGCATCGCACCCAATGAGCCCATGCCGCGATATGCCTTGTACTTAACGCCATTAATCTCAACTAGTTCGCCGGGAGACTCTTCGCAGCCAGCAAGTAGTGAACCTAACATCACTGAATTTGCACCTGCTACTAAAGCCTTAACGATGTCACCTGAATACTGCAATCCACCATCTGCAATTAAAGGAATACCAGCTTTGTTGCACGCCTTGGATGCTTCTAGAATTGCAGTTACTTGTGGTACTCCAACACCTGCAACAACACGGGTTGTACAAATTGAACCTGGACCAACTCCAACCTTTACTGCATCGGCACCTGCATTGATTAGTGCCTGCGCACCTGCACGTGTTGCAACATTGCCACCGATAACTTCAGTTGTTGGAGAAAACTTCTTAATACGAGCAATCGCATCCAACACAGCCCGATGATGACCGTGTGCTGTATCGACGACAACAACATCAACGCCTGCTTCGATCAATGCTTGTGCGCGAGCAAAACCATCATCACCAACACCTACGGCAGCACCTGCCAAACCAACATTCTTAACAAGTTTGACATGGGTTACTTGGGCCTCGATTGGAAGGTTGCGGTGGATGATTCCGATTCCGCCAGCCTTTGCCATGGCGATCGCCATTTCAGATTCTGTAACTGTGTCCATCGCTGAAGAAACTAGCGGTACTGCGATTGAGATATTTCGTGTCAGCTGAGTAGTTGTGCTGACTTCGGAAGGAACCACATCAGATGCATCCGGAAGTAAAAGAACATCGTCATAGGTCAGGCCAAGCATCGCGACCTTGTCTGTATCGCTCATCTGGCCTCCCCGATCATTGAAGGCGCAAGTCTATCGGGGCTTTAGAGCCCTACTGCACGCTCGATTTCAGCGCAGGCTTCAGATAAATCGTTGACATGGGCTACCGGACAATCAGACTCGATACCCCATCCAGGACCACCAATGATGATGCGTGGTGCAGGACGGACTGATGGAATATCTGTGTAGAAACGTGGGTCACCGTTGCGTGGCAATTGTGCCCAGAGGAAAACTGCCGGTGGGGCTGAACGCGTGATTACTCCGTTGAGAGCTTCTAAAGGTGTTCGCGCTCCAAGAAAATAGGTCGATATGTTTTTCTCTGCCAAGGCCGATGCCAAAGCGTGCAATGCCAATGAATGCATTTCTTCACCAACTGATGCCAGCAATACAGGGCGAGGATTACATGGTTCTGAAACACTCGAAGATTTCTCGCGCAGTACACCCTTAAGAATTTCGGTTAGTAGATGTTCTACCTCAATGCCAGTTTGTGTCTTTTCCCAATCTTCACCGATCAAAAACAACAGTGGGACAATAACTTCAGACCATGAAGCAATGACCCCATGTTTTTCAATATCTTGTCGCAGCGCATCTTCTACAAATGTCTTGTCCAATAGTTTTGAAGCGGCGTACAGGGCTTCGACTAGATCTTCACGAACTTCAAAGTTATCGATGATGTGTTCAACTGAAATAGGGCCCTTGAAATTTTTTGCTTGTGACGCCGCTTCTGCCGGTGCGACCCCTGCTGTAATCAACTTTCGCATTGCTACCAAGATGGCTAAATCTTGTGGGCAGTAACGGCGATGCTCGCCGGCCTCGTGGGTTGAAGGCCCAAGGCCATAACGGCGGTCCCAGGTTCTAAGGGTTGCTGGAGCTACGCCCAAGCGGCGAGCGACCGCGGCAACGGTCAGCAGCTCCTCTTCCATAGGTCTATCGTGTCGTGAAGTGGCCCAACTCACCACCTGAAAACGCCATTTGAACAACTTATGGCACGGAAATACTTGAACAACCTATGAAACGGTTGTACCTTATGCCCATG
>JBILNA010000147.1:0-3333 GCA_044375255.1 Candidatus Planktophila sp. | reverse complement strand
GAGTGCAATCAGTTGCGACTAGATTAATTGTTGAAAAAGAACGCGAACGCATGGCCTTTATTTCATCTGGGTGGTGGGATTTAGCTGCAGTTACCGCACTTGGATTTAATGCACGCCTGCTCGAAGTTGATGGAAAGAAAGTTGCCTCAACATCTGATTTTGGCGCAGATGGCGCCGTTAAAGAAAAATCTCTTGCCAACATCTTGCTCCTAGATGAAACTTCTGCAAAAGGACTTGTAGAGAGCCTTAAATCAAGTGATTTAACCGTTAAGTCGATGGAAGAAAGCCCACGAACCGAACGACCAAAGCCACCATTTACAACATCGACCATGCAACAAGATGCGGGAAGCCGACTTGGCTGGGGCGCACAGATCACGATGCGCGTTGCACAACGCTTGTACGAAAACGGTTACATCACATACATGCGTACCGACAGCATTAACTTGTCGCAACAAGCGATTACCGCTGCACGCAACGCAGCTAAGGCTCTATATGGCGCGGACCATGTCGCAGATGCTCCACGCGTGTATCAAGGCAAAACAAAGAACGCACAAGAGGCACACGAAGCTATTCGCCCAGCAGGAGATGCCTTTAAGACACCAGGTGAATTAGCACCTGAACTTTCACGTGATGAGTTCGCACTGTATGACTTAATCTGGAAGCGCACCGTGGCATCCCAAATGGCTGATGCTAAAAAGATGCAGATGCGCGTTGATTTTGATGCAACAACCAATGACGGCAAGGCAACGATATTTCGCGCAAACGGTTCTGTTATTACTTTTCCTGGATTCCTTGCTGCTTACGATGACATTGTCTCCGATGAAAACAAAGATGAAGAATCAGCAGATAAGCGTTTACCTGCGATGACCCTTGGCCAATCGGTAAAGGTTGATGAATACACCTGCGAAGGTCACGAGACTAAGCCTCCAGCTCGTTACACCGAACCAACCCTTGTTAAGAAGCTAGAAGAACTTGGTATTGGTCGCCCATCGACTTTCGCATCAATTATTCAAACCATTCAAGATCGCGGCTATGTTTATAAGCGCGGTCGCGCACTTGTTCCAACGTTCCTTGCTTTCTCTGTAACAGGGTTACTTGAAACTCACTTTACAAAGTTGGTTGATTACGAATTCACCGCATCAATGGAAGAAGATCTAGACAAGATCGCAGCGGGTGAGGCAGGCCGCGTTGATTGGCTACGCGACTTTTTCTATGGCGTAGATGGCCAGCCTGGACTCAATGAATTATCAGCTGATTTAGGGGTTATTGACGCTCGCGCAACTAACACCATGAACCTATCCCCTGAAATCGAAATTCGTGTTGGTCGCTACGGTGCGTACCTGCAAGAAAACAAAGAAGGCGAAGAGCGCAAGCTTGCAAACATTCCAGAATCACTTGCACCGGATGAATTAACCCTGGCAAAGGCAATTGAGTTACTAGCTGCACCTTCTGGTGAGCGCGAACTTGGTATTGATCCAGTGACTAACCTGCCGATCATCGCAAAGAGCGGACGCTTCGGTCCTTACATCACCGAAGTTCTGCCAGAAGTGCCCGTTGAATTAACCGCATCTGGAAAGAAGAAAAAGAAAAAGGCGGATGCACCTAAGGCAAAGACGGCCAGTCTTCTTTCAACAATGACATTAGATACCGTCACATACGAAGATGCTTTACAACTTCTTTCACTGCCGCGCACACTTGGTACCAACAGCGCAGGAGATGAGATCACAGTGCAAAACGGTCGTTACGGTCCATATCTAAAAGCGGGTGCTGATTCGCGCACACTGACATCTGAAGAACAACTGTTCACAATGACATTAGATGAAGCACTCGAGATTTATTCCAAGCCAAAGGAACGCCGTCGTGGTGTTGCAAAACCTCCCGTTAAAGAACTTGGTATCGATCCAACAACCCAAAAGCCTTTGATCATTAAAGATGGTCGCTTTGGTATGTATGTCACCGATGGCGAAACAAACGCAACCTTGCGTCGTGGTGACACCGCCGAAGGAATGACATTAGAACGCGGACTAGAACTTCTTGCAGGCCGTCGTGCTTGGGAAGCTGAAAACGGCCCATCTCCAAAGAAGTCACGCAAAAAAGCAGCAAAGGCAAAACCAGGAGATACCGCACCAACACTTACAAAAAATGTTGTAAAAAAAGCTGCAACTAAAAAAGCTGCAAAGAAAGCAGCAACCGGTAAAGCCAAAAAAGCCGCGAAGAAAGGTTAAGCGAACGCAATGAAGCAAAAACGCATGTACATCTTTCTGATCGCCTTTACCTTGATGGCGATATCTGCCTTAGGCATTTCTGTACTAGCGGCCCGCTAGAAGCGCCTTTATAGCCCCCGATAGACTGCCGCCATGCCAAAGACGCTTCCGACCCCTGCCGCTCCAGCGCAGCAGGTAACTCGTGGAGTCCTTGCGATCAAACCTTTCCGCAAACTGTGGAACTCGATGCTCTTCTCATCCCTTGGTGATTGGCTGGGTCTGTTGGCAACAACGGCAATGGCGCAACAACTTTCTGGCGGCGATTACACAACTGCAAACTTTGCAATCGCAGGTGTTTTCATCGCACGTTTGCTGCCAGCAGTTTTTCTTGGCCCAATCGCCGGAGTAATCGCCGACAAATTAGATCGCCGTAAATTAATGGTGAACTGCGACATTCTGCGCGCAGCGCTGTATATCTCGATTCCAATTGCAAATAATTATTTCTGGCTCTACACCGCAATGATCTTGGTTGAATGCATCACCCTGTTCTGGTCTCCCGCAAAGGAAGCATCTGTCCCCAACCTAGTCCCACGCGACAAGTTAGAAAACGCAAACCAAGTTTCACTATTGGCGGCATACGGAACCGCGCCAGTTGCAGCAGCACTGTTCACCTTCCTTTCACTCTTTACATCAGCGATCAACGCAGCTTTCTCAACAAATGTAACCGCGGTCGATTTGGCACTGTATGCAAACGCACTGTCATTTGCCTTCGCCGCATTCACAATCTGGGGATTACGCGAAATTCCTAAAGGTGCAGCTGCAAAGCACGCCGCCGAAACCGGAATCCTTAAATCACTTCACGAAGGGTGGAAAGCTGTCTCTGGCAGCAAATTAATCCGCGGCCTAATTGTCGGAATGGTCGGCGCATTTGTTGCAGCCGGCGCAGTCATCGGCCTTGCTCGAACATTTGTTGGCGATCTAGGTGGCGGAGAAGCTGCATACGGTGTTTTGTTTGGCGCAGTCTTTACCGGCCTTGCATTAGGCATCGCACTTGGCCCAAAAATATTTGCACAATTTTCTCGCCGCCGACTTTTCGGCGCATCGCTAACTATCAGCGGCACATTCCTGG
>JBILNA010000112.1:0-3346 GCA_044375255.1 Candidatus Planktophila sp. | reverse complement strand
GCTAAAACCTCCATCTGATGAGGTTCTAGTAGCTCTAACGCAAGGCCTTCTCGCATTCGAATTCCAAGCAAAATTGATTCATCCTTGATCTGTTCTGCGGTCAGTTGTTCGCTTTCTAGCACTGGTGATTGGCCAGCAAAAACCTTTTGTTTATAAGTAGTTGGATGCTTTACATTCCAGAAACGGCGGGCATCAATATGTGAATGTGCGCCAGGCCCCAATCCCCACCAGTTATTGTTTTCCCAGTAAGCAATATTGTGTCGGCATTGGTGTCCAGGCTTTGACCAATTAGAGAGCTCGTACCAAGTAAGCCCATTGGCTTCGCACATTTGATCAACTAATAAATACATATCTGCCATTAAATCATCGTTAGGCATCGTTAGATCCCCACGCTTAATTTGTGCAGCCAGCTTGGTTCCCGTTTCAACAATTAATGCATACGCACTGATGTGGTCGATATCTAGTGACAATGCTGCTTCAACAGTTTCGCGCCAATCTTCTAATGTTTCACCAGGTGTTCCGTAAATCAGATCAACGCTGATTGATTGGAAGCCTGCTGCACGGGCCATTGTGATTGCTTTTTCCACATTAGCTGGATTGTGTGTGCGATCTAGGGCTGCCAAGACATGCGGCTTTGCAGATTGCATACCAAATGAAATTCGATTAAATCCAACGCGTAGATACTCCGCTAACTTTTCAGCCGTAACAGAATCGGGGTTAGCCTCTAGTGTGATTTCGCAATCTGCGGTCAATCCATTGCGGGCGTTGATCGCTGTAATAACTCGACCTAAATCATGGGCGGGCAGTAACGATGGTGTTCCGCCACCAAAAAAGATTGTTGGGACGACATCTGTTGGTACGGCTTCTAATTCGCGCAATACCGCATCGATGTAATCATTGCTTACGATCTCTAAAGTTGCACCATCTTGAAGCTCTGATGGAGTGTAAGTATTGAAATCACAGTAACCGCAGCGCTTAATGCAATACGGGATGTGGACGTAAAAGGAGAGCATTATTGCCCTGCTTTGCGAGCAGCCTTAATCTGTTCGATATCGGCATCTGTTGCTAGCGCTGCAACGAAAGCTTCCTGTGGAACTTCTACTCGTCCCACCATCTTCATGCGCTTCTTACCCTCTTTTTGCTTTTCCAAAAGCTTGCGCTTACGAGAAATATCTCCACCGTAACACTTAGCCAAAACATCCTTACGAATCGCACGGATACTTTCGCGCGCGATGATGCGAGCACCAATTGCTGCCTGAATAGGAACCTCAAACTGCTGGCGCGGAATCAATTCGCGAAGTTTTCCGGTCATCATGACGCCATATGCGTACGCCTTGTCACGGTGAACAATGGCGCTAAATGCATCAACAGCTTCACCCTGCAACAAGATATCGACCTTGACCAAGTTACCTTCGGCATCGCCCTTTTCTTCGTAATCCAAAGATGCATAGCCCTTTGTGCGGCTCTTTAGTTGATCAAAGAAATCAAAAACAATTTCAGCTAATGGAAGGTCGTAGCGAATTTCAACGCGGTCTTCGGAAATGTAATCCATGCCAAGCAATGTGCCGCGACGATCTTGGCACAGTTCCATGATTGTTCCGATGAACTCAGAGGGTGCAAGAATTGTTGATTTAACAATGGGCTCGAAAACTGCAGCGACTTTTCCTTCTGGGAATTCAGATGGGTTAGTGACTCGAACTTGTTTTCCATCCTCCATATTGACGTTGTACACAACGTTTGGTGCGGTAGAAATAAGGTTCAGTTTGTGTTCGCGCTCAAGACGCTCACGCACGATTTCCATGTGAAGCAAACCAAGGAAGCCGCAACGGAAGCCAAAACCAAGCGCGGCAGAGCTTTCTGGTTCATAGACAAGTGCAGCATCGTTCAGCTGTAACTTATCCAGCGCTTCACGCAGGATTGGAAAATCCGCACCATCTAATGGGAACAAACCAGAAAACACCATTGGCTTTGGATCTTTGTAGCCAGAAAGTGCTGTCTTAGTTGGGTTGTTGTATGTAGTGACTGTGTCACCTACACGTGATTGGCGAACATCTTTCACACCGGTAATTAAGTAGCCTACTTCGCCTACACCAAGCCCCTTAGAAGCAATTGGTTCAGGTGAAATAACGCCAACTTCTAGCGCTTCGTGGCGCACACCAGTTGAAAACATTTGAATCTGTTCGCGTGGGTTTAGGTGTCCGTCAACTACGCGCACATAAGTAACAACACCGCGGTATGAGTCATAGACCGAGTCAAAGATCAATGCACGTGCAGGAGCGTTTGCATCCCCTACTGGTGCTGGAATCTGGGCAACAATTTGGTCCAATAGTTCTGCAACGCCATCGCCTGTTTTTCCAGATACACGTAAGCAATCTTCAGGTTGGCAACCAATCAGCTTTGCAAGCTCTGCAGCAAACTTTTCAGGTTGTGCGTTAGGCAAATCGATCTTATTGAGTACTGGAATAATCGTTAGATTGTTTTCCATCGCAAGGTAAAGGTTTGCAAGAGTTTGCGCTTCGATACCTTGTGCGCAGTCAACGAGTAAAACTGCACCTTCGCATGCAGCTAGCGAGCGCGATACTTCGTACGTAAAGTCAACGTGTCCAGGAGTATCGATCATGTTCAAGATGTATTCCTGACCATCAAGAGATGAACGCCATGGCAAACGAACTGCTTGGGATTTAATAGTGATTCCGCGTTCGCGTTCAATATCCATACGATCTAGATACTGTGCGCGCATATTGCGAGCTTCTACAACTTCGGTAATTCCCAACATACGATCGGCAAGGGTTGATTTACCGTGATCAATGTGGGCAATGATGCAGAAATTGCGAATCTGCGCCGGATTGGTTGCTGCTGGTTGCGGCGCCTTAGCAAGTGAAATTGCAGGCATGAACCTAGCCTCGCTTTAAATTAGTAAGAGGATTAACGTGCGCCGGCTTTGGCAGCTGCCTTAGCCATTGAAGACTTCTTGTTTGCTGCTGAGTTCTTGTGAAGAACACCCTTTTGTACTGCAACATCTAGTGACTTTGATGCTGCGCGGAGTTCTGTTGTGATTGCAGCTGAATCGCCTGCAGCGACAGCATCGCGGAACTTACGGACGGCGGTCTTGATAGATGAGCTCACAGACTTGTTGCGAAGGCGTGCCTTCTCGTTGGTCTTGATGCGCTTGATCTGAGACTTGATATTTGCCACGTGCGTAGTTCTCCGAACTTTAGGTTGAGGGGTAAGGGTACCCATTTGAGCCGTCAGGCTCAAATCGGGCTCCTGTTAGGCGGTGATAATTCCTGAGGATGATGCGCGGCGGCGCTTTCGCCCACCGGCCTTTACCTCAGCTTGTGGAGCT
>JBILNA010000111.1:0-3357 GCA_044375255.1 Candidatus Planktophila sp. | reverse complement strand
GTGCAAGCAAGGCGTGATTAGCGTTGATGGTTCCAATAATTTGAAGCGGGGATTCTTCAACCAAAGCCTTTTTAAAGGCTGCACCTGCGCTGGTTACGCTCACGCTGGGAGTCTATCTAGGCGCTCTTTAAACGCAAAAGTTCCAGTGCAGCGATGGCGCTGTCGTAACCCTTGTCCTCTTTGCTGTGAGGGCGACCACAACGAGCTACTGCTTGGTCCAGATCGTCACACATCAAAACGCCATATCCAATTGGCTTTCCATACTTGAGCGATACATCTATAACGCCTTGAGTAACGCCTTGGCAGACATAATCAAAGTGCGGGGTTTCACCCTTTAAAACTAAGCCAACGGCTACAACCGCATCAAAGCCTTTATCAAATGCGTATTGAGCGGCAAGTGGAATTTCAAATGAACCAGGGACATATTGCACTTCAACACTACTTATCTGTGCTTCGGCACATGCTCGCTGAGCACCTGCGATTAAGTCATTACAGATATCAAGGTGCCAGGAAGAAGAAATGATCGCTACCTTGGCGTTGGGCAGTGGCTTTACGCCAATTTCTGGTGCATGTCCGGCCATTTACTTGCCTCCTCGTGAGTGACCAAGTTTTTCTTCCTTGGTAGCTAGATATTTCTCGTTAAATGTATTGGGCACAACAGTTAAGTTGGCCTGCATTACTTCGATACCTGCAGTGCGAAGAGCTGCAACCTTGTTGGGATTGTTGGTCAGCAGCGTTAACTCTTTAACTCCTAGAGCTTTAACTATTGCAATCGCATCAGACCAATCCCGTGCATCGATTTCATGACCCAAATGCAGATTGGCATCGATGGTGTCCATGCCAGCATCTTGTAATTGGTAGGCCTTTATCTTTTCAGTTAACCCAATGCCACGGCCTTCGTGATCTCGCAGATAAACAATGTATCCGTGGCCATGTGATTGAATCATCGAAATTGATTTTTCTAATTGTTCGCCGCAATCACAACGTTGTGAATGCACAACATCGCCAGTAAAACATTCGCTATGAATACGCACCATTGGTGTTATGCCGGCTTGACCAAAAGAAATAACTGCATGTTCGCGCTGTCGAAGCCCAGGATATGTAGCGATAGCCCACATGCCTGTACGCAGTGGCAGCTGCGCCCATTCAAATTCAAAGGTAGAAGCAAGTACTGGTGGTACTGGAGCCAAGCCCTTGAGTTCATCGACCGAGATCATCGGAATCGAATGTTGACTCGCAAAGGCAACAAGTGATTCACCACGCGCCATGGAGCCATCATCATTAACGATTTCAGATAGCAAACACACTGGTTGCGCACCAACTAGATGTGACAGGGCAACACCTGCTTCGGTGTGGCCACCACGAGCTTCTAGTCCGCCGATATCTGCAATTAAAGGAAAGATGTGGCCAGGACGAATGAAATCAGAATGCGTAACGGTGCCATCAGCTAAAGCACGCACTGTGTTTGCGCGCTCTGTGGCGCTGACACCTGTTGTTAATCCCACCTTGTAATCCACGCTGACAGTAAATGCGGTTTTTTTGGAATCTTGATTTTCTTCCACCATCAATGGCAAGCGCAATGTTCGGGCACGCTCTTGCGTTAAAGCTACGCAAAGAATTCCAGTTGTATGGCGCACCATAAAAGCCACTTTTTCTGGGGTGGCCTTTTCAGCCAGCAACATCAGATCGCCTTCGTTTTCGCGATCTGCATCATCGGTCACAATGATTAGATTGCCATTTTTGTAAGCATCCAATGCCTTTTGCAGGTTACTCATTATTTATCTCCCTTAGCGAGTAACCGTTCAACATACTTAGCCAGCACATCGACTTCGACATTGATCAAATCCCCTGCCTGCTTTGTTGCAAGGTTTGTGCGCTCTAAAGTTTCAGGAATCAACCACACAGTCACAACATTTTTGGCATCATTGATTTCGCCCACTGTCAGTGAAACACCATCTAGACAAATTGAACCTTGATTGACAATGTACTTAGCTAGTTTTTCAGGGACAGTGATATCAAACTGGGCCCACTTTTCACCCGGTTTCAGGCCAACAACTGTTGCAACACCATCGACATGTCCTTGGACCATATGGCCACCCATGCGGGTATTTAATAACGCTGCTAATTCCAGGTTCACTGGGCTGCCAACTGCTAGTTGTGCCAGCGATGTAACCGCCAAGGTTTGCACCATGACATCTGCGGTAAAGCTATCGCCAGTAATTGATGTGGCGGTTAAACAAACACCATTGACTGCAACTGAATCCCCTAGTGCGATCTGTGAAATAAGTGCAGGTGCTGAGACAGTAAAGACAGCAGAGCTTTCACCTTTTTCAATCGCGGTGATACGCCCTAGTTCTGCAATAAGTCCGGTAAACATCACTCACCGTTCCTAATGCGATAAACCGATTTCACATCGCCGTCTAGAACCTGTGTACCAAGGTGATCCATGCGCATTTGATCAGTGATCGTTGTTGGGTAATCAAAGGTAAAGAAATGCTTGCCGGTACCGAGCAAAGTAGGTGCCTGATACATGATTAATTCATCCAATAAACAGCCATCCAACATGGCACTGCCCAGCGTTGGCCCAGCTTCAACAAAGACATGATTGAGGCCTAGTTCATTCAACTTTTCGACCAAAACATCAAGATCTTTGGATTTAACAACAACTGTTTGCGCGGCATCATCAAGGACATGTGCATCCTTCGGTAATTCTTGTTCCCCGCAAATAACACGGGTTGGATTGTTGGTATAGCCAGCGAATTCCCCACGCGGAATCAAATGTGGGTTATCGATGATGACCGTATTGGTTCCCACCAGAATCGCATCTGCTTGACGACGCAATACCTGCACATCGCGGCGGGATGCTTCATTGGTAATCCACTTAGATGTTCCATCAGCGGCAGCTACTTTGCCATCAAGGGTTGCGGCAACTTTCCAAGTAAAAAATGGTCGGTTCTTGCGAATCTTCATGAGCCAGGCACGATTTGCAAAGGCGGCTTCATCTTTTAAAACACCTTCAACGACGGTGATACCTGCAGCGCGAAGTGCTGCGGCTCCCCCAGCAGCTTTATCATTGGGATCGATAACGGCGAAAACAACAGTTGTAATGCCCGCATCAATAATCGCTTGAACACATGGGCCAGTGCTGCCGGCGTGGTTGCACGGTTCAAGGGTTACAACAATTGTGCTGCCCTGTGTTTTTTCACCGGCTGCTTTAATTGCAACAACTTCGGCATGATCACTTGATTTGTTGCGATCGTGAAAACCTTCGGCGATTACCAAACCTGCTGCATCAATAATTACTGCGCCAACAATTGGATTAGGCGCGGTCTTTCCTAAGCCTTTTTCAGCAAGGGC
>JBILNA010000110.1:0-3372 GCA_044375255.1 Candidatus Planktophila sp. | reverse complement strand
GCTTCTAGCGCTGCGCGAGCAAGGTGCGCTTTAGTTGCTGCGCGGGTTAAACCAACAATTACTCCGCGAGCATCGCTGCGCCAATATGGAGCAAATAATCCGGAAAAAGCTGGAACAAAGTACACGCCAGCTGTATCTGTAACCGAAGAGGCCAAGCTTTCAGTTTCTGCTGCATTAGTGATAATCCCTAATTGATCTCGCAACCACTGGATCGCTGAACCAGTTACAGCAACCGAACCTTCAAGGGCATAGTGCGCAGGCTGTTCACCAAGCTTGAAACACACCGTTGTTAACAAACCATTTTTGGAGCGAACGATTTCAGTTCCGGTATTCAACAGCGCAAAGTTTCCGGTGCCGTAAGTCGTTTTTGACTCTCCGCGTTCAAAACAAACTTGGCCAACCATGGCCGCTTGTTGATCACCCAATATTCCAGCGATAGGAATTGATGTACCAAAAGGACCATGGGGATCGGTCATTGCATAAACTTCAGATGATGATTTGATTTCAGGAAGTGCAGAGCGCGAAACTCCAAATATTGAAAGAAGTTCCTGATCCCAATCCAAGGTTTCTAGATTCATCAAAAGAGTTCTACTTGCATTTGTGACATCTGTTGCATGAACTCCGCCGCGGACCCCACCTGAAAGGTTCCAGAGCAACCAAGCATCGATGGTTCCAAAGCGTGCATTTTCATGGCTAGCTGCAGGAACATTGGATAGAAACCAATTCATTTTGCTACCCGCAAAGTAAGGGGCGATAGTTAATCCTGTTTTGTGGCGAATAGTGCTTTGTTGCTCATGGGTGAGTGTTGATAAGAAATCAGTTGTTCTGGTGTCCTGCCACACAATGGCATTGCTCAGCGGCTGACCTGTGGTTACATCCCAAACAACTGTGGTTTCCCGTTGATTGGTTAAGCCGATTGCCGCTAAATCTGATCCCAAGATATTGGCTTGCTTGAGCGCTCCGGTGATTACCTCCTGCGCTCGCTCCCAAATCTCAGCGGCATCGTGTTCAACCCAACCAGCCTGAGGCAGTATTTGGCGATGCTCCAATTGATGTTGTCCTACAACTTGACCAGAGTGATCAAAAATCATAAATCGAGTACTGCTGGTTCCTTGATCCAAGCTGCCGATGTAAGCCACGATGCACAAAACCTCTCGCTGTAAGTTAGGCTTAGAGTACTCAGTCGTAACGGAGATTCAACGCAAATGTTCTTGTCGCAGCTCGGCCCAGACCAGCGTGAATCTGCCCTTTCGCAATTAGCCACAGAGCAATTCGACATTCTGGTTATTGGCGGGGGAGTAACGGGTGTTGGCGCGGCCCTAGATGCTGCATCTCGCGGGCTAAAAGTTGCCCTTATTGATTCTCAAGACATCGCATCTGGAACTTCAAGTAGATCCAGCAAGTTAATCCATGGCGGTCTTCGATATCTAGAACAATACGATTTCAAACTTGTTCGTGAAGCTTTGCATGAGCGCGAGTTAATGGTTGCGACGCTGTGCCCACATCTTGTGAAGCCAGTTGGGTTTCTTTTTCCACTCACTGAAAAATTAAAGGAACGCACCTATGTCGGTGCAGGGTTGGCACTTTATGATGCGCTTCGTGGTTTTCAACGCGCTTTGCCGTGGCACAAGCACTTAAGCCAAAGACAAATAAATGAAATTGCACCTTCGTTGCGCCATGACATTGTGACCGGCGCAATCAAGTATTTTGATGCCCAAGTAGATGATGCAAGGCACACGATGTCAGTAGCTCGCACCGCTGCTCGCCACGGAGCAATTGTTGCAACTCGTGTTGCTGCGGAGTCATTGATACGCGAAGGAAAGCGCGTTGTCGGGGTAAATGCTCGCGATCTGGAATCTGGAAAGAAGATTGCCATCAAGGCTGGAGCCACAATTATGTGCGCTGGCATCTGGAGCGATGAATTACATGAAAAATTCGAATTAACACCTGGTTACCACGTAACAATGAGTAAAGGTGTTCACATTGTGCTGCCAGGTTCGGCAATTAAATCTGATGCGGGAATCATTCTAAAAACCGCGGTCTCGGTTCTTTTCTTAATTCCATGGGGCGACAAATGGATCGTCGGAACAACAGATACTCCGTACGATGGTGATCGCGCAGAACCTTACGCATCTCGTGAAGATGTTCAATACATCCTGGATCAAGCCAACAGAGTTTTAGAGCCAAAATTAAAGGCCGAAGAGATTATTGGTGTTTATGCTGGATTGCGCCCACTAGTTGCAAATATCAAGAGTGCGACAACTACAAAACTTTCACGTGAACACACCGTCGATCGCCCTGCCCCTGGCTTTGTTTCCATTGCCGGCGGAAAGTACACAACATATCGAGTCATGGGTAAGGATGCTGTAGATCGTGCAGTTATTGAACTTCGCCGCATTACTCAAGATTCAGTCACCGAGAAGTTGCCTTTAGTTGGAGCAGATGGATTTTTTGCACTTGAACAACAAAAAGAGCGCATTTCCCAAGAATCCGGGCTAGATGTCGAAACGGTTACACATCTTCTTAACCGCTACGGCTCATTGATTAGCGAAATTCTTCAGATCATTGAAAACGATCCTAAACTTGCAAAGAAATTAGATGCAGATCTTCCATATATCAAAGCAGAAATTGTGTATGCAGCTTCCCATGAGGGTGCACGAACTGTTGACGATGTAATTTCACGCCGTACGCGTTTGGCTTTTGAAGCCGAAGGTCATGGTGTTCATCTTGCTGATGAAGTAGGAGCCCTGATCGCACCTGTTCTTGGGTGGAGCGCTAAGGATCGCAAAGCCTCAGTGGTAGCTTACGAAGAGCTTGTGGATCGTGAATTAGCAGCCCTTGATGAGTTACTAGAGGCTAATTCTTAATCTGACCTCTACAGCTATCTGTAGTTGGCTTCTTTGTTGCAGTCGGTGAAGGCGTTGGTTTTGGTGAAGGTGTAGCACCTTGCACAACTTCAAAAGTTACATCGACACTTGAAAGCGCATGAGTTCCAGAAACATCCTCAAACACAATCTTGCCCTTAAAGCTTCCGGCAGGAACGCCTCTTAACTCCAGAGTCCATGCACCACTCGTTTCGCGCAAAATACGTTGTGTTGGCTTGATTTCAGGTGTCGTCGATTTATCAAAAACAAACTTCACATCACCTGTCACAACAGGCAAGCCCGTAGGTCGAACAACTGTGATTCTAAATGCTGCAGGCTTATTGGTCGTGGTTGATGTTTGATTAACAAGGGTCATACTCGTTACTTCTTGTTGTGGCATTAAATCAACTAAAGTTGGCTTCCAAACACCTTTAACTAGCTCTAAAAATGATGAAGGTGTCCCGCGGAAAACATTCAAATCTAATCTAGATCCCGGAACACCATACTT
>JBILNA010000151.1:0-3429 GCA_044375255.1 Candidatus Planktophila sp. | reverse complement strand
AAAGATTGGAATTGTGGGATCAAATACCCCTGAAACAATCGAGCAGGTATTCCCTGGCAACCTTGATTACAAGGATGCATCAGGTGCAAACAAGACCATTGTTATCGACCCAGGTGTGGCTGGCGTAAATGCGGCAATTGCTGAGGCCAAGGCAGCGGGAGCAGAGATCGTCATCGCCGTTCTTCACCAAGGATGGTTGGAAAACGCAGATGGCGTTGCAAAGGGTCTGTTCAACACATTGGCATCTCAGATTAAGGGTGCAGCAGCAATCTACGGTGGTCACAGCCACCAGACCTTCGCATCAATAATTCCTGGCAACACACGCGTTGCACCAACTGTTCTAGGACAGGTTCGTGCCGCAGGTGTTGAGTACACACGTACACAGATTTGTATGCGCGGTGGAAAGGTTGTTGGTCAGTCAATTCAACACGTACTAAAGGCGGCAGCAGCGACAATCAACACCGGTGTTGTTTCAACAGTAACAACACAAGATGTAACAGCAGCTGCAATGGTTAAGAAGTACAAGGATCAACTATCTGCAAAGCTTGATGTCAAGATTGGTCAAGTTTCAGGAACATTCCCACGCGGTGGATCACCAGCTGTAGAGCGTTCAGGTGAAACTCCAATGGGTAACTACATTGCAGATTTGATGCGTGCTAAGTACAAGACTGATTTTGCAATCCAGAATGGTGGCGGTATCCGCGACACATTCCCTGCAAAAACATACATACCTGCAAACACAGCACTTGTTCGTACAGGTACTGGTCCACTAGATGTAACACTTGGTGATGCGTTCACTGTGTTCCCATTTGGTAACCAGCTTGCAACAACAGTTGTAACCGGTGCAAACCTTTGGAAGGCACTTGAAAACGGTGTCGGCGGAAACTTCCCAGGTCCCACAGGTATCCGGATTCAAGTTCTCATTTGATGCATCAAAGCCAATCGGTTCACGTATCGTCGAAGTGACACGACTTGATGGAACTGCGATCGCTAAGGATTCAAAGGAGTACACACTTACAACTCCTGACTTCCTAGTTTATGGTGGCGACGGATATTCAAGCGTATTCACACCATCACAAGCCAAGGTTCAAGGCGCACTACTTGATGTATTTGTAGATGCACTGAAGGCTGACATGGCTGCGAAAAAGGTAACTCAGGTCCCAGCAGCAGATGGCCGCATTAAGAAAGTTGGCTAATAAGTAAGGAGTAAGTAGTTAAGCAAAGGGCGTCCGTTGATTCGGGCGCCCTTTGTATTGCTCACTTGCGCTTGATTGATAAGGGGCTTTGTTTAAAGGGGCTAGGGTTTAAATGGGCTAGGGGCATTTGGGCGATGTATAAAAAAAGGGTACTATTGCGGTTCACAAACAAATAAGCGTGCGTAGCTCAACGGATAGAGCATCTGACTACGGATCAGAAGGTTAGGGGTTCGAATCCCTTCGCGCGCACTCCCAAATCCCAAGCCGGTGCTTGGAATTACGCATAGAAATCACCCCTTTTCCCACACCCAGGCTCACTTTTCGGTATGAAATCGTTATCAATACGTTAGCGAACGCAGGGTAGATAAAGGGTTACAAAGTACCTTAGGATTCTCCTCACTTGGCCTGGTCGTACATTACTTACCCCTCGGGTAGTGGCGTGTTGCGTCTGGGGTCCCACTAATAAGGAGAAATTTATATGAAAAGAAAACTGGCATTACGCGCAGTGGCTGCTTTTGCATCCACAGCGATGGTTGCTACAGCTCTTTCTGTAGGAGCACTTACACCTGCACAAGCTGCAACTAGATCGACAGTAGTTCTGCTTTCACAGGGTGACATCACCTCATTAAACTCAGGCACTAGCGATAACAACACCGCTTACAACAGCCAAGTTGGTTCATTGACTGGTATGGGTTTCACATACTACGACAACAATGCAACCTTAGTGATGAACACAAAGTTCGGAACTATGAAGATTGTTAAGCAAGCTCCAAAAGATTTCCAAATCCAATACGACGTAACAAAGGGTCAGACATGGTCAGATGGCACAAAGATTGATGCCGTTGATCTTCTCGTGACACACATCGTTGCGTCTTCAAAGTATTCAAAGGCTGCAGGTCTTGGCGATCCAAGCAATGCAGATACCAAGCCAGCATTTGATAGCGGTAGCTACGGCGGCGCATACGATGACAACGTTGTCGGCGAGCCAAAGCTCAGCAATGGCAACATGACTTTGACAGTGAAGTTCGGAAAGCCTCTTCCAGACTGGGAGCTTCTTGCTCCTGGACCAAGTCCTGTACACGCAATGTCACTTATTGCAGATGGCAAGAAGGGCTTGCAATCAGCAGCAGTAAACGCAGCTGCTAAGGCTAAGTTCCTCAAGGACTTCACCAGCAAGAACACCACTAACCTAAAGAAGATTGGTGCTCTTTACACTAAGGGTTACGATGTAACTAAGGTTGACAAAGATACAAACCCATTGCTGCTTATTAGCAATGGTGGATTTATCGTCGACAAGTTCACATTCGGTGACTCAATGACCTTCGTTCGTAACCCTAAGTACAACTCAGGTCCAGCGATGGCTACTAAGAACCCAATCAAGACTGTTGTAATCAAGATCATCCAAGAAAACACAGCAATGATTCAAGCGCTGCGTAATGGTGATATCGATGTTTACTACAACACTCTTCCAAACGGTAACGACAAGATCGCATTAGCTGCGATGCCAAACGTTACAACCACAACACGCGTAGGCGGCAATAGCTCAATTTTCCACCTACGTACTGACACTGGTTTTGGAAACACAGATGTTTACAGAGGTCCATTTGCAGGTAATTCACAACGTGCAAAGGATCTTCGTAAGGCTATGTTGCTTGTAACACCTCGTGCACAAATGGTTACTAACCTAATTGCACCTGTTAAGGCAGATGCAACGCCTCTGAATTCACAGTTCGTGTTCCAGGGCACCCCTGAGTACGACGCAATCACAAAGGCTTCTGGCGTAAATGTGTTCTCAAATGGAACACAAGCAGAGCGCACAGCTGCAGCTTTGGCACTTGTGAAGAAGTACTACCCAACAGCATCAGCCACTGAGGCGCCAATGAAGGTCAAGTTCGTTCACGCAACCACAACATTGCGTTCCGCTCTTGCTAAGTTGGTTCAAGCAGAGGCAAAGAACGCTGGTATTGATGTTGAACTCTTCTCAATCGGTGACCTCTTCGGAACTCGATCAAACCAGAGTGCTGAATACGACATCATCATGCACGGCTTTGGCTTGAACTCTATTTCACAGGCAAACGGTTGCTCCATCTACAAGTCAGATGGTGGAAACAACGTTTGGGGTTGGAATGACTCGACTGTCGATGCAAACTGCAAGAGCCTCGAGAGCGATATTCTGACACCTAAGCAAGTTACAGAAAAGCGCGCAGCAATCGAAAAGATCGTTGTGGCAAAT
>JBILNA010000109.1:0-3433 GCA_044375255.1 Candidatus Planktophila sp. | reverse complement strand
CTGCTTCTGTATCAGTCCAAAACGGTCGAGGTCCTCGCAACCAACCAAAGCGCAAAGGTCGTAAGTAGGGTCTTTTGTGGATACTTTGATAGCACCACTAATCAGTGCTCTCAAAGAAAACCATGCCTCTGTAAATGATGCCGAGGTTTCGCGTGCATTTGAAGTTGCACGAAGTGCCCATGAGGGTCAATTGCGTAAGTCAGGTGAGCCTTACATAACTCATCCAGTTGCTGTCGCGGAAATTCTGGCCCATCTTGGCCTGAATCCCGCAACAATAATTGCTGCACTACTGCATGACACCGTTGAAGACACTGATTATTCACCAGCACAACTTCGTCATGATTTTGGTGATGAGATTGCTAACTTGGTAGATGGTGTTACAAAGTTGGACAAACTTTCATATGGTCCAACAGCAGAAGCTGAAACTGTTCGCAAGATGGTTATTGCAATGTCACGCGACATCCGTGTTTTAGTCATTAAATTAGCTGATCGATTGCACAATGCACGAACCTGGAAATATGTTTCGGAAGAGAGCGCACTTCGTAAAGCCCGTGAAACTCTTGATATCTACGCACCATTGGCGCATCGACTCGGAATGAACGCGATGAAGTGGGAGCTCGAAGATCTCTCATTTGAAGTTTTGGAGCCAAAAAAGTTTGAGGAAATCTCACGTTTGGTTGCAGAGCGTTCGCCTTCGCGTGACAAGTTAACCGCAGAAGTTATTTCTTCAGTCAAAGAGGATCTACTGCGAGATGCGATTGATGCAACTGTCACAGGAAGAAAGAAACACTTTTTCTCGGTGTATCAAAAGATGGTAGTCCGCGGGCGAGATTTCAATGATATTTACGACCTAGTCGGAATCCGAGTTCTTGTTAATGATGTTCGTGATTGTTATGGGGTGCTTGGCTCAATCCACGCACGATGGAGTCCTGTTCCAGGTCGGTTTAAAGATTATATTGCGATGCCAAAATTTAATCTTTATCAGTCGCTACATACAACGGTTATTGGACCTAACGGTAAAGCGATTGAAATACAGATTCGTACCTATGACATGCACGCTCGTGCAGAATTCGGTATAGCCGCTCATTGGAAATACAAGCAAGGTCCTGAAAACAATAACTCTTCGCCCGAGATGCTGTGGCTACGCCAACTCCACGAATGGCAAAAAGAGACCGAAGACCCTTCAGAGTTCCTAGAAGCGTTGCGATTTGATTTAGGTTCGCCAGAAGTCTTCGTGTTCACACCAAAGGGCAGTGTTGTCGCTTTACCCGGTGGTTCGACTCCCGTTGACTTTGCTTTTTCAGTACACACAGATGTTGGGCTTAGGTGTGCTGGAGCGAAAGTAAATGGTCGCTTGGTGCCACTTGAATCGCGGTTAAACAACGGCGATGTCGTAGAGATCGTCACTAACAAGAGTGAGAATGCGGGACCAAGTAGGGATTGGCTTAACTTTGTTAAGAGTCCGCGTGCTCGTTCAAAAATTAAAGCGTGGTTCAGCAAGGAACGTCGCGAGGAAGCCGTCGACGCGGGCCGAGAGTCGATAGCTCGACAAATGAGAAAAGCAGGTTTGCCGCTTCAAAAGATCTTTGCTGGTCATGCGCTTCTGGAACTTGCTCATGATCTGCGCTATTCGGATATTGACGGTCTGTATTCGGCTGTAGGTGATGGACATGTTTCGGCAGCTTCGATCATTGACAAACTTGTTGCATCAATGGGCGCAGAAGACTCACACCCAGAACCAACGATGGATGTTCTACCCAATCGTGCTCCGACAACTAGACGTTCGAGTAATGCTGTTGATGTTGAAGGAACAGATGATGTTCTAGTGAAACTTGCGCGTTGTTGTACACCCGTTCCAGGTGATTCGATTATGGGATTTATTACAAAGGGGAGCGGTGTATCTATTCACCGCTCCGACTGCACTAACGCTTCAGATCTACAAAACCATCAGGCCGATCGAGTGGTAAAAGTTAAATGGCGAACCGGTGCTGCATCAATATTCTTAGTAAACATTCAGGTCGAAGCCTTAGATCGCGCCTCATTGTTGGCCGATGTAACCAGGACTTTGTCTGAGCAACATGTAAATATTCTCAGCGCAGCGGTAAGTACTTCTAAAGATCGCACAGCCTTTTCACGATTTACCTTTGAAATGGCAGATGCAACACATCTAGATGCCGTATTGGCAGCGGTGCGTGGCATTGAAGGCGTCTATGATGTTTATAGAACAACTAACAATTAATTCTTTTTAGTTGAACTCGGAAAGACCCTTTTCAGCCTCAGCTAGCCACACCTTACGGGCAGCAGCAGATTCAGCAGCTTCCGTTGCCTTCTTGGTGTTGCCAGTTGCAGCAAACTTAGTTGCAGCCTTTTCGTAGTTAGCAATAGATTCTGTCAGCTGTGCAACAACTTCTTGAGCACGCTTCTTAGCCGCTGGATCTGTCTTACGCCAGATTTCAGCTTCTGCTTCCTTTATTGTGGTTTCAACCTTTGCAACGCGAGCATCAAGTGCTGCTCGTTTATCGCGATGGGTCATGCCGATCTTTTCCCACGAACGCAGAAGCTCATTAAGGGCCTTGCGGGCTTCTTTTGCATCAGTAACTGGAAGCAACGCCTCGATCTTTGGCAATAACTCCTCACGCTTAGCAAGGTTTGTCGCCATCGTGGCGTCGCGCTTTTCTAAGTCGGCATTCTTAGCGGTAAAGAATTGATCTTGAGCCGCTTTAAATCTAGTCCAAAGTTTTGCATCGTCGCTCTTCTTGCCACGACCAGAAGCTTTCCACTGATCCATAAGCACCTTAAAGCGCTTAGCTGTTGGTACCCATTCAGTAGATGTCGCAAGCTTTTCAGCCTCCTCGACAATCTTCTTCTTTGCATCTGAAACAACTGATTGTGTCGCTTCAAGTGAGGCAAAGTGCGTACGTCGTCGCTTATCAAATTTGTTTCTAGATGATGAGAAGCGCTTCCAGAGATCGGCATCCGCCTTCTTCTCTAAACGTGGGGCCGCTTTCCATTCATCCAGTAGAACTTTTAAGCGGTCACCAGTTGATTTCCAACTTTCAGAAAGTGCAAGGCTTTCAGCTTCTGCAACAATTTTCTCTTTTTCAACAAGAATCTGTTCGCGGCGCGCTGCCTTGGCTGCCGTTTCGGCCGCCTTCTTAGCTTCATACGCTTCTCGATGACCTTCGATAAGTGGCTCAATTTGCTCAACTGATGAAGCCAAAGCTTCGAGGTCGCCGACACCGTTCAATTCCTTGACTTGCTCGCGTAGCTTCTTTACCGCTGCATATGCATCAGATGGAACCATTGCTCCACTTTTGATTCGCGCTGCGAGCAATGCAACTTCTGCCGCTAGGACTTCAAATTTTCGAACAAAGTATGCGAGCGCTTCCTCAGCACCCTTACCTGGATAAGAGCCCACAGCTTTTTCTCCGTG
>JBILNA010000108.1:0-3444 GCA_044375255.1 Candidatus Planktophila sp. | reverse complement strand
CAAAGCCAGGTGAAGGTGGACAGCTACCAGGTAACAAGGTTTATCCATGGATCGCAAAGGCGCGTTATTCAACTCCTGGTGTGGGATTGATTTCACCGCCTCCGCACCATGATATTTATTCAATTGAGGATCTTGCACAATTGATTCATGATTTAAAGAATGCAAACAAGAATGCACGCGTTCACGTCAAACTGGTTGCCGAAGTTGGCGTTGGTACTGTTGCAGCAGGAGTTTCGAAAGCACATGCAGATGTTGTTTTGATTTCCGGACATGATGGCGGAACTGGTGCATCACCACTGACTTCGCTCAAGCATGCGGGTGCGCCATGGGAGCTTGGCCTTGCTGAAACTCAGCAAACCTTGCTGCTCAATGGCTTGCGAGATCGCATCGTTGTTCAAACAGATGGTCAGTTAAAGACTGGGCGCGATGTCGTCATTGCAGCTCTGCTTGGGGCAGAAGAGTATGGATTTGCGACCGCACCTCTAGTTGTTTCTGGTTGCATCATGATGCGCGTATGCCATTTGGATACCTGCCCAGTCGGTGTAGCAACGCAAAACCCGGAGCTTCGAAAGAAGTTCACCGGAAAACCTGAGTTTGTTGAAACTTTCTTTGAATACATTGCCGAGGAAGTTCGTGAAATCTTGGCTCAACTTGGTTTCCGCACACTCCAGGAAGCGATTGGTCATGTTGAGTTTCTAGATACTCGCAAGGCTGTTGATCATTGGAAGGCTGCTGGATTAAACCTAGAACCGTTGTTGGTTCGCCCAGATGTTGATAGCGCATTGCACAACACAACCAAGCAGGATCACGGATTAGATGCTGCTTTGGATAATCAACTCATTGAGCTTGCTCAACCCGCATTAACTAAGGGCGAGTCAGTGAAAATCGATCTGCCAGTACGAAATGTTAATCGCACCGTCGGAACTATGTTGGGTGCCGAAGTAACACGCAGGTACGGTGCTGGCGGATTACCTGCTGGAACAATCGATGTCACTTTGCATGGATCTGCTGGACAGTCACTGGGTGCGTTTATCCCGCGTGGTGTTGCAATTCGTTTGTATGGCGATTCCAACGATTATGTTGGCAAGGGAATCTCAGGTGGTCGCGTTGTTGTTCGCCCCGATGTGAAAGCAACATTTCCTTCGCAAGACAATGTAATTGCAGGAAACGTCATTGGTTATGGCGCGACGGCAGGAGAAATCTTTATTCGTGGAGTTGTGGGAGAGCGTTTCTGTGTACGCAACTCTGGGGCACTTGCAATTGTTGAAGGAATCGGAGACCACGGTTGTGAATACATGACCGGAGGTACCGTTGTAGTACTCGGTCGCACTGGACGCAATATTGCCGCAGGTATGTCAGGTGGACGTGCATTTGTTTTAGATCTTGATGCCGCCAATGTAAATGCTGACATGGTTGATGTTCTGGCAGTTCCGCAGGATCAGAAAGAGATCCTGAAGGATCACATTTCAAAATACTTTGCCGAAACGGGATCTGAAATCGCCAACGCGCTGCTTAAAGATTGGGAGAAGAGCTTGGCTCGCATCTCACTGATCATGCCGCGTGACTATGCGCGTGTACTGGCTGCAATGGAGCGAGCTACACGTGAAGGTTTACCTGTTGATGCGCTAGTGATGGAGGTTGCGGCAAATGGCTGATCCAAAAGGATTCATGACAACACCACGCGAGACCCCTAAGCGGCGTCCAGTAGATGTGCGCATTAAAGACTGGCGCGAAGTGTATGAGCCACAAAGCATGGAGCATCTACAAAAGCAGGCAGGTCGCTGCATGGATTGTGGAATTCCCTTCTGTCATAACGGCTGTCCTCTGGGTAATTTGATTCCCGAATGGAATGATTTGATGTATCGCGGAGACACGGATGAAGCGATTGACCGTTTGCATGCGACCAATAACTTTCCTGAATTCACAGGTCGGCTTTGCCCAGCACCATGTGAAACCGCTTGTGTTGTCGGCATCAACCGTGATGCGGTAACAATTAAGCAGATTGAACTTCGCACTATTGAAGAAGCTTTTGGAGCAGGAACTGTTAAGCCGTTAGCACCAGATCGTCTTACCGGTAAGACTGTTGCTGTCATTGGTTCTGGGCCTGCAGGTCTAGCTGCTGCGCAGCAGTTAACTCGGGCTGGCCACACCGTTGCCGTCTATGAGCGTGCCGACAAGATCGGCGGATTGTTGCGATATGGAATTCCAGAGTTCAAGATGGAAAAGCACATTCTGGATCGCCGTTTAGAGCAGATGGAGAAAGAGGGAACTCGTTTTCGTCCAGGTGTTGATGTTGGAAATGAGTTAACTGGATCTGATCTACGTAAGAAATATGACGCAGTTGTCTTAGCGGTTGGATCAACACAATGGCGTGATCTTTCAATTAAAGGTCGCGAACTCAAGGGCATTTATCAGGCTATGGAGTTCTTACCATGGGGAAACAAGCAGGCATTAGGTGAAATTGAAGTTTCCCCAATTAATGTGGCAGGCAAGCATGTTGTCATTCTGGGTGGCGGAGATACTGGCGCAGATTGTTTAGGAACATCTGTTCGACAAGGTGCAGCAAGTGTGACTCAACTTGAAATCATGCCTCGTCCAGCTGATGAGCGTCCTTCAGGTCAACCTTGGCCTACCTACCCAATGATTTATCGCATATCAAGTGCACACGAAGAGCAAGATAACCGCATGTTCGCCGTTAGCACAGAAGAGTTCTTGGGGGATGGGCAAGGAAACCTGCGTGCAATCAAGATTGTTGAAACCCATTTCGTAAATGGAAAGTTTGAAGCAGTCGCAGGATCTGAAAAAGAAATCCCATGTGATTTTGTATTCATGGCTATGGGCTTCACTGGTCCAGAGAAATCATCACTGATTACACAATTAGAAGTTGAGTTAGATGAGCGTGGAAACATCAAACGGGATGAAAAATTCCAAACTACAGAAGAAGGCATATTCGTTGCAGGTGATGCTGGTCGCGGTCAATCATTGATCGTGTGGGCAATCGCTGAAGGCCGAAGTGCAGCTGCTGAAGTTGATAGATATCTCATGGGACGCACACAACTTCCTTCACCTATTGCGCCAACTGACCGTCCATTGATGGTTTAAGGTACATACATGCGTAGAGCGAAAATTGTGTGCACGATGGGTCCGGCTGTTGAGTCACCCGAAAAGGTCAAGGAGCTCATCGAGGCCGGAATGAATATGGCCCGCTTGAACCTTTCTCACGGAGGGTATGAAGAGCACCAAAGCCGTCTGGACCGAGTGCGCGATGCTGCGAAAGCTGCGGGAAAGCCAATTGCGATTCTTGTCGATCTTCAAGGTCCAAAAATTCGCCTTGCGCGATTTGCAAACGGTCCACATGAATTAGAACGTGGTGACATTTTTACAATCACAACTGATGAAGTTGAAGGTACTAAAGATTGCGTTGGCACCACCTACAAAGGTTTA
>JBILNA010000107.1:0-3452 GCA_044375255.1 Candidatus Planktophila sp. | reverse complement strand
GTGCCAAAGGTTGTTGAGGTTACTCCTGACAATAAATATGTTTTAGCTGCCAATTGGTGCTCATACACAGTTTCTGTAATTTCTGTAGAGAAAAACAAGGTTGTTAAAAGTATTAAAATTGGGCGATACCCCCGGGGAATAGCGATTAGCAATGATTCGACAAAGGCCTATGTCGCTGAAATGGGTGGCAATCGTATCCATGTGATCAACCTGCAGGATTTCACAACCTCATTCATCCCAATTGGTAGCAATCCCCGTGCAATTGTTTTGTCTCCGGATAACACAATGATGTACGTAACCATGAATCTTTCTGGTCGAGTTGCGTCGTGGAATCTTGTCACCAATACCGCTGGAAAATCTGTAAAAACTGGAAATGCTGCGCGTAGCCTTGCGATATCAAAGGATGGTTCTGCGCTTTATGTTGTTAATTACAAGAGTGACACAATGTCTAGAGTTCGTACCAGTGATATGAAAGTTACCCAAAACATCAAGGTATGCGATGAGCCAATTGGTATTACTTACGATGTTCCTACGCGAAACACTTGGGTTGCTTGCTACAAAGGTCAGATAAAGATTTTCTCAAATAATTAAGATGCGGAAGAAATTTCAGCAGGGATGTTCGGCGCAGCAATTCGACCAAGTACCCGATCAATTGCTGCTCGAGCTTTGTTTAGCGCGGTATTTCCCTTTGGAATCTCATCAGCCAAAGTCACAAACACATATTCACGGTCAGTAGATTGAACATAACCAGCAAGGGTTGCGGTTCCATTAAGTGTTCCTGTTTTAGCTCTTACTAACCCCACGGCTGCAGGCACTGTCTTTATAAACCGTGTCTTGAGAGTTCCAGAAACTCCACCAACGGGAAGACCAGTATAAAGAAGAGAGTACTTCTCATCTTTGCGAAGTTTATAAAGCAGTTCACCCATTAACTTTGCAGTAATTTTGTTCTTTCTAGACAATCCGCTGGCATCGGCAACAATTAACTTTGAATCATCTACTTCAAGCTTGGTTAAAAGATCCCTAAAGACAGAATCGACACCTTTTTCATCCATGTTGTATCCAGCGGCTTTGGCTGATAAGCGAGCTAATCGCTCAGAGATCACGTTGTCACTCCAAAGCATGATCCAGTCCAACAACGCACCAACAGTTGGTGAGTTCTCAGCAACTATTTGTTCACCAAGAGCCGTCAAAGCGACTTCCTCGCTGACAGCCTTCATCGCGGGTTTAAAATTACGTTTAGCCCAAAAAGCCTTTAGATTCGAAACATCTTTTGAATGCAATCCACTGTAAATGACTTTGTAATTCTTTAACGAGCCACTGTTGAATTCTTTAACAAAACTCATAGTTCGAAAACCAATGTAAGGCAAAGATGCTCGATTCATCTTTCGGGCAGTGTCGTGGTCCAAACTTATCCAGGGATCGTAAGAACCTTTAACGATTACAGTCTTTAATTCCGGATTTATATTGACAGTAGTGCTCAATGTAGTCAGCGGATCTAAGTGCTCGAGTACTACTGCACCGGTCAAAATCTTCATGACAGATGCAGGCTTGCGTTGTGAGTAAGCATTTTTCTCATACACGATTGCACCTGTATTGCCATCAATCAGAATCATCGCCGGATTGGAAAGGGATTGATTTTTCAGTAACTCGTCAAAGACGGCAGGAATTGATTCAGGCGCTAAAGCTGCCTGTGCAGGAAGCACCGAAAAAATCGCCGCAAGGGTTACCGCAAGTAAACGGTACAGAAAAGTCATTGTTGCTTTCTAGCGCCAGGAAGCAATAGCAATATTTGTGATGGTTAAGCCAAGCATCGTTAACCAAACATTTTTTGGAAGTTCCGGCTTCTTAACGTTTGTATAGCCCAAGACCAGAATTATCAGAAGGAAAACAAACTTGATCCCTACCTTAATGTGATTGAGCTCTTCATCTGGCTTAACTGAATCATGAAGGCCAACCAAAACAATTCCTGCCAGCAACGCAGTAAGGCTTGCGTGAAGAACCCCTGGATTTAACTTACGTGGAGACTTGTTCCACTGAAGAAAAAGTAGAACCAATATCCCGATTACAGAGAGAAGGTGGATTACATAAACGACCGTGTTGATAGCTGACATGTATTCAGTTTAGAGTGGATACATGTCTTCTCCAACAACCCCCGCCAGTATTGGCCCAGGTGAATTTTTCCCAGTTGTTGGAGTGGGTCCCCATGAGAAGCCATGGCCAGAAGGTGATCAATACGATCCTGAATTATTACTAAACGGTGATCGCAGAAATGTCCTAGATCACTATCGATACTGGACAGTCGATGCAATTGTTGCGGATCTAAATACCAAAAGACATAAACTGCAGATTGCGATTGAGAATTGGCAACACGATCTCAATATTGGATCAATAGTTAGAACTGCAAATGCTTTTAATGTTGCAGCAGTACATATCGTCGGAAAGCGTGACTGGAATAAGCGCGGCGCAATGGTGACAGACCGATACCTGACCGTAATGCATCATCCAACAATTGAGGATTTCGCAAAATACTGCAAGGAACAAAGCTTGCCGATTATTGGTATTGACAATGTTCCTGGGTCAAAACAATTAGAACCTGCAGATCTCCCTGAAAGTTGTGTCCTATTGTTTGGTCAAGAAGGTGCTGGCATGTCAGATGAAGGAATTGCAGTTTGTGAAGTTTTGTATGAAATCAATCAATATGGATCCACTAGATCGATGAATGCTTCAGCTGCTGGAGCAATAGCTATGTATCACTGGGCCTTGCAGCACTTGCCTCGTTAAGAATTTAATTCAGCAAGCAATCCATCCACTGCGCGTTCTACCATTGCCAAAGTTGCTTCGTAGGCTTCATCACTTTGATTATATGGATCCGGAACTTCTAATTTGAAATATTCAGCCGAATCGGGATCAATACCTTTCAGAACTGGATCAAAACTTCTTAAGTAAAAAACTTTTGAGCGATGTTCTTGGGTTTCTGCCAAAGAAACAACGTTGTGATAATTACTGGAATCCATCACAAGAATTAAGTCATGCACAAAGAAATCATTAATGGTGAATTGCTTCGCGGTGTGTTCATGCGTGTAGCCAGCCTTTTCCCAAATCTTCTTTGAGGAAGGGTGAGGGCCTTGCCCGATATGCCATGGACCAGTGCCTGAGCTATCTACAGTGATAACTGGCGACTTGATTGAGTTCTTTTTATTGGCCAATACCGCCGCGGCCATGGGTGAGCGGCAAATATTGCCTAAACAGACCATTGTGATGCTGATCTGATCGCGGTCTTTAATTGAGGAGATCACGCTCAGGTTCATCTTCCAACGCCTCTTGAACAGATTTCAAGCGGCGTTCAATTTCATCAGCCTCTTCTATCCGCCCCTGCATACGCAGGATCTTGGCGATTCTTGATTCAATATCAACAATGAATTCAAAATCTTTAGGTTCGTCTTCGCTGACAA
>JBILNA010000106.1:0-3469 GCA_044375255.1 Candidatus Planktophila sp. | reverse complement strand
TGATGGTTAAGGGCGAGTATTCATCGTATAAAGATCTTCCATTAAGCATTTATCAAATCCAAACAAAGTTCCGCGATGAAGCTCGACCACGCAGCGGAATCATCCGTGGCCGCGAGTTTGTCATGAAGGACTCGTACTCTTTTGATCTAGATGAAGCTGGCTTAGAAGTTTCATACCAAAACCATCGCGAAGCTTATGTGAAGACTTTTGATCGTTTAGGAATGAAGTACAACATCGTTAAAGCGGTATCAGGTGCAATGGGTGGTTCTAAATCAGAAGAATTCTTGGCACCTTGTACAACCGGTGAGGACACTTATGTTTTATGTCCAAAATGTGGATTTGCAGCAAATGTAGAAGCGATGGTTACAAAGGTAGATGCTCAGGATTCTTCGAAGGTACCTGCGCTCGAAGCATTTGATTCACCAAACACACCAACTATCGACACCCTTGTCGATCTTTTGAATTCTAAGTTCGGTGGGGGATATACAGGCTCGCAAACATTGAAAAATGTCATGTTAATGGCTGATGGAAAAGCGGTCTGTGTCTTAGTCCCAGGTGATCGAGAGGTAGATTTGAAACGTTTCCAAGAAAATCTTGGCGGGATTCATGAACTGCGAGTCTTCGAAGATGCTGATTTTGCAAAATTTCCATCACTCGTAAAGGGCTACATCGGGCCACAAGATGCGAAGAAATCTGGAATCACTGTTTATGCCGATCCACATATTGCCCCAGGTACTTCATGGGTAACAGGTGCAAATGAAAAGGATCGTCACGCGCGAAATGTAGTTAATGGGCGTGACTTCACACCTGATGCTTATATAGAAGCGGCAGAAGTCCGTGCTGGAGATGCATGCCCAGAGTGTGCAACGCCAGTTGTTATTGATCGTGCGATTGAGATCGGCCATATCTTTCAATTAGGTCGCAAGTATGCAGAAGCGCTAAATCTGACCGTCTTGGATCAGAATGGAAAGTCTCAAATCGTGACTATGGGTTCATATGGAATCGGTGTGACTCGTGCAGTTGCAGCGATTGCTGAGCAAACCCATGATGAGATTGGGCTTAATTGGCCTGCCGAATTAGCTCCTGCGAAGGTACATATCGTTGCGGCTGGCAAGGATGATCTGCTCTTTGACACTGCATTAAAGCTTGGAACCGATCTAGAAGCTCAAGGAATATCGGTGATGCTAGATGATCGTCGCGATGCAAGTCCTGGAGTTAAATTTAAAGATGCCGAGTTAATTGGTAACCCAGTCATCGTCGTGGTCGGAAAAGCATTAGCTGAAGGTAATGTAGAAGTTCGAGTTCGTAAGAGCGGAGATAAAAAGGAAGTTGCACTTTCTTCTGCCGTTACGGCCATTGCTGAACTTCTGAAGTAATTGTGTTTTACGAGTTAACTCTAGCCACCGCACTATTTCTACTGGCGGCATCATTTTTTGCGGGCTTTGTTGATTCGATTGCAGGTGGTGGAGGATTGATCCAGTTACCTGCGTTGCTAATCGGTTTACCTAAATCTGGAACCGCCGAAGTCTTAGGTACAAATAAACTATCGGCGGTTTTTGGTACAACAACTGCCGCTGCGCTGTATCGAAAGCAGATCAAACCTGATCCAAAAATTTTGTTGGGAATGGGAATACCTGCATTTCTTGGTTCTGCCGGTGGCGCAGTTCTAGCTTCCAAAATTCCTACGAGCAGCATGCGTCCCATGGTGTTGATGCTCTTGATTATTGTGGCGATCTATACCTGGTTTAAACCAGATTTAGGTAAATATGAAAATCTTCGCCACTTGCCAAAGCAAAGAATTCAGATCGCAGCTTTAGCGGGTGTGATTATCGGTTTCTACGATGGAATCTTCGGTCCTGGTACCGGTTCTTTCCTGATGTTGATTTTGGTTGCATCGCTGGGTTACGCCTTTATAACAGCTAGCGCTATTGCCAAGGTAGTAAATGTTGCAACAAATGTGGGCGCAATAATGATTTTTGGATTCAACGGCGCAGTTATCTGGCAAGTAGGAATCATTATGGGTGTTGCCAATATTTCGGGGGCAATTTTGGGCTCAAGACTTGCGATAAAGGGTGGCTCAACCTTGGTCCGCAAAGTTTTCCTCATTGTTACCGTAGCGCTGATAATCAAGGTAGGAATTGATACCTTCTAATTACTTGCGTTACACTTAGGCCACAACTTAATAGAAAGAAGAGATCGTGGCCCTTAAAGATTCAATTGCCGATTTGATTCGCCCTGCTGTAGAAAATGCAGGCTTCTTTCTAGAAGATGTTTTCACAAGTAATCCCGGAAACCACCGAATAGTTACCTGCATGGTCGATGGCTTAAAGCCATTAAGCCTTGATGAAGTAACTGTTGTCAGCCGTGAAATTTCTGCAATTCTGGATGATTCGCCCCTTCTTACAGAAGCTTTTACTTTAGAAGTTACATCTCCGGGAATTGAACGTCCGCTTACTTTGCCTCGCCACTGGACCAAGAACTTAACTCGAATCATCAAAGTAACCTTGAATGATGATTCAGAGGTGTCTGGACGACTCACGGAATTTGATGATGTTCGAGCGATTTTGATTGAAAACATTAAGGGTCGCATGAAAACACATGAAGTTAGTTTTGCCGAAGTTAAAAAGGCAACAGTTGAGATCGAATTCAACCGTAAGGATGAGATCTAATGCATGTAGAAATGTCAGCCTTAGCTGCACTTACAACTGAAAAAGACATTGCACTAGAAGAACTGATCTATGGCATCGAGGTTGCAGTTTTAGGTGCCTACAATCAAACTGATACTGCTAAGCGCCATGCAAGAGCCCACCTTGATCGCGAAACCGGTGAAATTTCTATTCTTGTTCCAATTTTTGGTGAAGATGGATCTCGCGTAGGTGAAGAAGTTGATTCACCTGATGGTTTTTCAAGAATGGCAACATCAACGGCTAGACAAATTATTAAGTTAAAGATGCGCGAGACGAACGATGCAGAAATCGTCGGAGAGTTCACAACTTCTGTTGGTGATGTGATCTCTGGTGTAGTTCAGCAAGGTCGTGACCCGAAAATGATCAACGTCAATCTTGGTCGCGTAGAAGGTCGAATTCCACCACAAGAGCAAGTTCCGGGTGAGGTTTATAACCACGGGGATCGAATCAAATGTTTTGTTGTAGAAGTAAAACAAGGTTTAAAGGGTCCAGAGATTATGTTGTCTCGTTCGCATCCAGCCCTTGTTAAACAATTGTTTGCATTTGAAGTTCCAGAAATTAATGATCGAATTGTCGAAATCATGGCAGTTGCCAGAGAAGCTGGGCACCGCACAAAACTTGCAGTGAAAAGCCATCGCGCAGGAGTTAGCCCTAAAGGTTCGCTGATTGGTCCACTGGGATCACGTGCGCGTGCAGTAATGGATGAACTTCACGGTGAGAAAATAGATATCGTCGATTGGTCTGAAGATCCGGCAGAGTTTGTCGCAGCAGCACTTGCTCCT
>JBILNA010000011.1:0-13321 GCA_044375255.1 Candidatus Planktophila sp. | reverse complement strand
AAGGTTATGTCGGCAGATCCTGTTCCTGAAGATGAGATCAAAGATCTTGCTCGAAATGCACCATTAACTAGACCACGTCCAGGACATGCCGACCTTGTAGGAATGCAGAAATACAATTTTGATGATGCACGACCAATTTTAGAACGAGCCAGTGCTCGCGAAACTGCAGCTCGTGTTGCTTTAGGAGCGGTTGCACGCAACTTCCTCGAACAGAGCGTTGGAATTACTATCTTGAGTCACGTTCTTTCAATTGGTTCAGTTCGGGTTCCTGACGATACGCAACTACCTAACGCCGCAGATATGAAGCTCATTGACGAAGATCCAGTGCGATGTGCAGATGCTCAATCAAGTAAAGCAATGATCGCTGAGATCGAACAAGCACATCGTGATGGCGACACTTTAGGTGGAGTAGTAGAGGTTCTGGCCTTTAATATGCCGCCCGGGTTGGGCTCGCATGTTCATTGGGACCGACGCCTGGATTCCAAATTAGCTGGTGCTGTTATGGGTATTCAAGCCATAAAAGGTGTTGAAATAGGAGACGGTTTCCAAACTGCAACACGTCGCGGCTCAGTGGCACATGATGAGATTGAAAAGAATTCGACAGGTGCGATTGTTCGTCGCACCGATAGAGCTGGTGGCACCGAGGGTGGAATGTCAAATGGTGAAATTCTAAGAGTAAGAGCAGCCATGAAGCCGATTTCAACTGTTCCTAAAGCGCTAGACACGATCGATGTATCAACCGGTGAAGCAGCCAAGGCGATTAATCAACGTTCTGATGTTTGCGCCGTGCCAGCAGCGGGCGTAGTGGCAGAAGCTATGGTCGCACTTGTTTTAGCAGAAGCTGTCTTAGAAAAGTTCGGGGGAGACTCAGTAACCGAGACTCGTCGAAACTTTGAATCATATATTTCGAGCTTAAACTTCAAGTAAAAAACCATGAGCCGAATACTTTTAATTGGCCCACCTGGAGCAGGCAAAAGCACGATAGGTGTGGCATTGGCTAAGGAACTGAGTATGCAGTTTGTTGATACCGATCAGTTAATCGAGAAAGAAACTGGTAAATCAATCACGGACATTTTTGTCGTCGACGGAGAACCGCATTTTCGAGCACTTGAAGTAGAGGTTCTCAAAACTGTTCTGACTCTTGAAACTGCTGTTATTAGCCTTGGTGGGGGAGCTCCAATTTCCGAAGAGGCGCAACGAGTCATTAAGAATTCGAACTCGCATGTCCTCTTTTTAGATGTCTCTCTGGCAACAGCAGCTCCTCGGGTTGGCTTTAATCGAGACCGTCCGTTGCTTTTGGGAAATCCACGCGCCCAGTGGCAGGCGTTAAGTGATAAACGTCGGCCAATTTACGAGATGCTCGCAGATGAGTGCATTAAGGTTGATGACATGAGCGTTGTTCAAGTTGTTACTGAGATTAAAGCGAGATTACAATGAAAAGTATTTCAGTCACAGCAGAGCGCGATTACACCGTTTCTATGGGAAGTTCATGGATCACTTCGTTACTTCCATTGATCAAGTCCAGAACACGCGTAGCGGTAATTGTCTCGTCAGGCTTTTCCCCAGATCTAAGCTCGTTGCAAGAACTTGATTGTGATGTCCATGTTTTTACAGTGGCAGATGGTGAAGATGCGAAGAACCCTTCCACCTTGCTTACATTGTGGAATTGGCTAGGTGCAGCGGGTTTTACTCGCTCGGATGTAATCGTTGGTATAGGCGGAGGGGCAATTACTGATTTATCAGGCTTTGCCGCGGCTACATGGTTACGAGGAATTGATTGGATTGCGGTTCCAACCTCACTGGCTGGCATGGTGGATGCATCCGTTGGAGGAAAAACTGGTATCAACTCTGATTATGGGAAGAATCTAATCGGCTCTTTTCACTCTCCGATCTCAGTAATTATTGATGTTGATTTTCTGCAGACGCTGTCTCTTCGAGATATCTCTGCGGGCATGGCTGAGGTCATCAAATGTGGATTTATTTCTGATCCTGAAATTTTGAATTTGTCTTCTGGGTGCACCGCTCAAACTCTGCTTTCAGATCGAGAACTACTGATAGATCTGATCTATCGAGCGGTAAGAGTTAAGGCAACAGTTGTATCGAATGACTTCAAGGAAAGCTTTGCTCGCGAAGCATTGAACTATGGTCATACATTGGGCCATGCAATCGAAATACATTCAAAGTACCAATTGCGCCATGGTGAAGCGGTATCTATCGGAATGGTTTTTGTCGCAGAGTTAGCAGCAGCTCGAGGATTAATTGATACTTCTACCGTTGCACTTCATAGAGATCTCTTAAGCAGATTTGGTTTACCAACAACATTTGAACGAGGGGCTTGGTCCAAATTAGCGCCCTTACTAGCCTTGGACAAAAAAGCACGAGGCAAAACCTTGCGATTTGTTGTATTGGAAGGAATTGGTTCAACGGTTCGCCTAGAGGATGTATCTTCCGCCGAACTCGATGCGGCCTATGAGATGATTGCCTCATGAAGATCTTGGTAATCAATGGACCTAACCTGTCCCGTTTAGACATTCGAGATTCTTCTATCTATGGCGATCTCAATTATGCAGAACTAAAAAATCTGATCGACATCGCAGCGACAAAGCATGGTTTCGAAGCAGATGTCCGACAAAGCGATGATGAAGCAACAATTATTGGTTGGTTGCATGAGGCCGCTGATAACAAGACCCCTGTAATTATCAATCCAGCTGCCTTTACACATTATTCATATGCGATTCGTGATGCAGCAGAGTTAGTTAAAGCACCACTGATTGAAGTACATCTGTCCAACCCGCTTAGCCGCGAAGAGTTTCGGCATACATCTGTGATTTCTGGAGTAGCCAATGGAACCATCGGTGGATTTGGTCCGAATTCCTATGTTTTGGCCATCATCGCGCTAGCAAATCTCCTTTCAAAGTAACAAAGCACGCCCCCGGAGCGGGTATCCTTTGACCTTCGTAAAAATAAATACAATCGATATAGAGCGGGTGGATTAGCTGTGGCAACAACAAATGATTTGAAAAATGGAATGACACTGGACATCGAAGGTCAGTTATGGACCGTGGTTGAGTTCCAACATGTTAAGCCTGGTAAAGGTCCAGCATTTGTGCGCACAAAGCTTAAGTCTGTTCTTAGCGGCAAGGTTGTCGATAGAACCTACAACGCGGGCGTGAAGGTTGATGTTGCAATTCTCGAAAAGCGTGAGATGCAATACCTCTACAAAGAGGGCGATGATTTTGTATTTATGGACACCAAGACTTACGACCAGATGACGATCAGCGCGGCAACTGTTGGTGATGCAGCAAACTACATGTTGGAAAATACAGAAGCTATCGTCGCGGTCAATGAAGGAAATCCTCTATACATTGAATTGGCAGCATCAGTACCTTTGAAGATTACTTACACGGAACCAGGTATCCAAGGAGATCGCTCATCAGGTGGTACTAAACCTGCAACTGTTGAAACCGGTATCGAAATTCAAGTCCCCTTGTTCATCAAGCAGGATGAAGTTGTTATGGTGGATACACGCGATGGGTCTTACCAGGGTCGCGCCAGCTAGTGTCGGCCCGCAGCAAGGCGCGTAAACAGGCGCTTGATCTTTTATACGAGAGCGATATTCGAGGGACTGATTTAATTGCAACCCTGCAATCAAGAGATGTTCAAGAAGAAGGCCCTGATGCAAGGCCCATACGCGAGTACACCAAGGAATTAGTAAATGGTGTTGCTGAAAATCGTCGCAAGATCGATGAATTAATCACAACATATGCACAAGGTTGGGATATGGATCGTTTGCCAACGGTTGATCGGAATATTTTGCGACTTGGTATTTACGAGATTCTTTGGGCAACTGAGGTACCAATTAGCGTAGCCATTGATGAATCACTTGCACTCGCAAAAGAGCTGTCAAGTGACGAATCATCCAAGTACATACACGGAGTTCTAGGCCGCATTGCAAGCATCAAGGACACTATTTCAATTTAGCAAGCGCATAGTCCTGCAGGAATGCCTGTATTTCTTCTTCGGAAAAGTTGGCAAATATCCTCAGTAATTGCACATCAGCACTGCGCAGGGATATAACTTCACCATTCCAGTCATGGCGCATCTGTGCGATACGTTGGATGATTTTTAGTGGTGCTTGACTCGAAGATTCTTGACTGTGACTAAGTTTTCTTAGGTCGATTATTACTCGGCCCGTTTGTATTCCTTTTTCGGGCTGCGCCAAAAGCTCGGTTACGGGTACACAATAAAGCTCGGATATTTCAAAGAGTTTTTGAGTGCTGAGTGATCTATTGCCACGCTCGTACGAACCAAGTGCGATTGCTGAGATTCTTCCCTTGCTCTTAGCAGAAACTTCGCCCAGGGTTAATCCCCTGGATTGTCTAACTGCGCGTAATCGTGACTGGAGTCCTGCTAGTTGGATTTCTATGCTCATGGGGCAGGGTATTGATAAGGGACTCAACACATTTCCCGATATCCACAACAGCGCCAGAACGGTGCTAGTATCGCGCCTGCATCCTTTAACGACCCATCCAGAGAGGTGGGAAAGGAGATTTACATGAGCGTAGCCCTGTCCGCTGCTGACATTAAGCGTGCGTTGACTCGCATTTCACATGAAATTCTGGAGAAGAATCAGGGTGCTTCCTCGATCGTTCTTTTGGGAATTCCCACTCGCGGAGCCCATTTAGCTCAGCGAATCGCATCAATCATCTCCGAAATTGAAGGTTCAGAGGTTCCCTTTGGAACCTTAGACATAACCTTGTTTCGAGATGATCTCAGACTTCGAGCACCTAAAGCCATAATGCCCACAACCATTCCACAGTGCGGTATCGAAGGCCGGGATTTGATTCTGGTCGATGATGTCCTGTTCTCTGGAAGAACCATTCGCGCTGCCTTGGATGCATTAGGGGAGATCGGGCGACCACGAACTGTCCAGTTAGCTACCTTGGTTGATAGAGGACATCGAGAGCTACCTATCAAGGCTGATTTCGTAGGAAAGAATTTGCCGACTTCAAAAACTCAATCAGTACGCGTGCTGCTTGGTGAAATTGATGGTCGAGATGAAGTTGGTATCGAAGGAGGTGAGCAATGATGCGCCACCTGCTATCTATTGCCGATGTTAGTAAAGCTGAAGCTATATCCATCTTAGATACCGCCAACGAATTGGCACGTGTGAGTGACGGAGCTGTTAAGAAACTGCCTACCTTGCGCGGTCGCACAATTGTTAATCTTTTTGCAGAGGATTCAACACGTACGCGTATTTCCTTTGAAGCCGCTGCCAAGAGATTATCAGCTGATGTCATCAACTTTTCAGCCAAGGGTTCCAGCGTTAGTAAGGGAGAATCTTTGAAGGATACTGCAATGACTCTTCAAGCTATGGGCGCAGATGCAGTCGTAATTAGACATTCAGCCTCGGGTGCTGCGCAACGTTTAGCGGATTCACAGTGGATGTCTGGAAGTGTCATTAATGCGGGAGATGGAACACATGAGCATCCAAGTCAAGCGTTACTAGATGCCTTCACAATTCGCAAACACTTAAGTCTTGGAAAAAGTGATCTAGATGGCCTTAGCGTTGCAATAGTTGGCGATGTTCTTCATTCGCGTGTTGTTAGATCAAATGTTTTACTGCTTTATAAGTTAGGGGCAAAGGTGACTTTAGTGGCCCCGCCAACCTTGGTGCCTGTAGGAGTCGAAAGCTGGCCTTGCACTGTTTCCTATGACTTCGATGCCGTCATTCCCTTTGTTGATGTGGTGATGATGCTACGAGTACAACAAGAGCGAATGACTGACTTCTATTTTCCAAACGCTCGTGAATATTCACGCTACTTTGGATTAAACATTGATCGCATGAAAGCTATGAAGGCCGATTCAATCGTTATGCACCCTGGTCCGATGAATAGAGGGCTTGAAATTTCGGCTGAAGTTGCTGATAGTGCTCGTTCGGTTATCACTGAGCAAGTTACCAATGGAGTCAGCGTAAGAATGGCGATTTTGTATGTGCTTCTAACTAGCGGCGCTTTGGAAACGGGGAGCAATTAAATGAACACTATTGACCTGGTTATCAAAGGTGGACAACTTCCGGATGGAAGAAAAGTCGATATCGGCATCAGTGGTGAACAGATAGTTGATGTGTCAGATTCTTTTAAGGGACAAGCAAGCAGAAGCATCGATGCTAAGGGTTGCATTGTTTTGCCAGGATTAGTTGATCTACACACACACTTACGCGAACCGGGGCGCGAAGATGCCGAAACCGTTTTGAGCGGATCCCGAGCAGGCGCTAAAGGTGGATTCACGGGATTGTCGGCCATGGCAAATACATCTCCTGTAGCTGACACAGCGGGTGTTGTCGAACAGGTATATCGATTAGGACAGGCAGCCGGATTGCTTGATGTTTTCCCCATAGGTGCGGTGACTCAAGGACTAAATGGACAAACACTTTCAGAAATTGGTGCGATGGCAGATTCAGTTGCCCAAGTCAGAGTCTTTAGCGATGACGGCCACTGTGTTTCAGATCCACTAGTAATGCGTCGAGCGTTGGAGTACATAAAGAAGTTCGGTGGAGTTATTGCACAACATGCACAAGATCCGCGAATGACCGTAGGTTCCCAAATGAATGAAGGCAGCGTCTCTTCTCGACTTGGATTAAAAGGCTGGCCAGCCGTTGCAGAGGAAGCAATAATTGCACGAGATGTTCTGCTTGCAGATCATGTTCAATCAAGACTTCATATCTGTCATTTAACAACAGCTGGGGGAGTCGAGATCATTCGGTGGGCGAAAGCTCGTGGCATCAATGTTACGGCTGAAGTGACACCGCATCACTTGTTGCTAACAGATGAGTTAGCTTCATCATATGATCCAATATACAAAGTAAATCCGCCGCTTCGAACAGAATCAGATGTTCACGCGCTCCGCGAAGCGTTGGCCGATGGAACAATCGACATAGTTGCCACTGATCATGCACCGCACCCATTAGAAGATAAAGAGTGTGAATGGCAGGAAGCTGCATTTGGAATGTTGGGATTAGAAACTGCGCTATCAATCGTTCAAAAAACGATGGTGGATACTGGCTTGATGAGTTGGGATCTGGTGGCAGAGCGCATGAGTCATGCTCCAGCGCGAATTGGCGGATATGTTCGTCAAGGCGAAAAAATCGCCATTGGAAGTGCCGCAAACATTACTGTGATCAATCCAACGAAAAGTTGGAGGGTGGATCGAGACTTAGTTCTCTCAAATTCCTCAAATACTCCCTACCATGGACACGAACTTCCGGGAGTTGTACTGCATACCTTCTTTAAAGGTAAGCAAACCTTGAATAATGGAGCTATGACGGACAAGGAGAGCATGTAGTGGCGAGTGCTTACCTAGTCTTAGATGATGGGCGAATTTTTGAGGGTTCGTCATGGGCATGCACCGGAAAAACTTTTGGTGAAGCTGTCTTTCAAACAGGAATGACTGGATATCAAGAGACCCTTACGGACCCTTCATATCATAAGCAAATAGTCGTGATGACAGCGCCTCACATCGGAAATACAGGTGTCAATGATTGTGATAATGAGTCGGAAAAGATTTGGGTTGCAGGTTTTGTTGTTCGCAACCCTTCCTTTTTGACCTCTAATTGGCGCGCACAAAATGACCTTGAATCTGAGCTTGTGGATCAAGGAATCGTAGGCATTCAGGGTGTGGACACCCGAGCAATCACCAGACATTTGCGTGATCGTGGAGCGATGCGGGTTGGAATTTTTTCAGGTTTGGAACTTTCACGTGAAGAAATGGTTGTCGAAGTTCGAAAAGCCGATGCAATGGCCGGAGCCTTTCTGGTAAAAGATGTATCAACCCCACAAAGCTATGTTGTTCCAGCTGTTGGAAAGAAAAGATTTACAATCGCGGCCATTGATTTAGGTATAAAAGCGGCGACACCTCGCGCCTTGGCTGAGCGTGGTGTTGAGGTTCACGTCCTACCTTTTGATTCAACTGTAGAACAAATTATGGCTATAAAGCCTGATGGCGTTTTTCTTTCAAATGGTCCTGGTGATCCTTCAACCATGACCGATGTAATTGAAGTTGTCAGAGAACTGCTTCTTGCAGAGATTCCCATCTTTGGTATTTGCTTTGGCCATCAAATTTTGGGGCGCGCACTTGGTTTTGAAACCTATAAATTGCAATTTGGTCACAGAGGAATCAATCAGCCAGTGATGGATAAGAACACTGGTAAGGTCGAAATCACTGCACACAATCATGGTTTTGCCGTGAAAGCACCAACAGATTCTGAGTTTTCAACGGTGTACGGGCGCGGTGAGGTTACACATACCTGTTTAAATGACGGAGTTGTTGAAGGATTAGCGCTGTTGGATCGCCCTGCTTTTTCAGTTCAGTATCACCCAGAAGCAGCAGCTGGTCCTCACGATGCTTCCTATCTCTTCGACCGCTTCGTAGACTTGATGTCAAAAAAGGTGATCGCATAATGCCTCTAGATACATCAATCAAGAGCGTTCTCGTAATCGGAAGCGGGCCAATTGTGATTGGTCAGGCTTGTGAGTTTGATTATTCCGGAACACAGGCATGTCGAGTTCTGCGCGCAGAAGGAATCAGAGTTATTTTGGTGAATTCAAATCCCGCCACAATTATGACGGATCCAGAATTTGCCGACGCAACTTATGTCGAGCCAATCACTCCAGAAATTATCGAACGAATTATTGCTCACGAAAAACCTGATGCTGTCCTAGCTACTTTGGGTGGGCAGACCGCCCTGAACGCAGCTATCGGTCTTTATCAACGAGGCACATTAGCAAAATACGGCGTTCGTTTAATTGGTGCGGATGTCGATGCAATTAACCGTGGGGAAAATCGTGAACTATTTCGAGCTATTGTGGAAAAGGTAGGCGGAGAGTCAGCCAAGTCTCGCATTTGTCACACGATGGAGGAAATCCTCTTAGCCGTAGTGGAACTCAATTATCCGGTTGTTGTTCGACCATCTTTCACAATGGGAGGCTTAGGTTCAGGAATAGCCTTTGATGAAGCCGAGCTTCGCCAGATTGCGGGTGCGGGACTTCGTCATAGCCCAACCTCCGAAGTACTTCTAGAAGAATCAATTATTGGATGGAAAGAGTACGAACTCGAAGTTATGCGCGACAACAAAGACAATGTTGTTATCGTGTGTTCGATCGAGAATTTGGACCCCATGGGCGTTCACACTGGAGACTCAATCACGGTGGCACCAGCAATGACACTGACAGATGTTGAATATCAAAAGCTACGCGATTTATCTATGGACATTATTCGTGAAGTGGGCGTTGAAACGGGTGGGTGCAATATTCAATTTGCGGTCAATCCGGAAAATGGCCGAATAATTGTGATTGAAATGAATCCGCGCGTATCTAGATCAAGTGCGCTGGCATCAAAGGCAACAGGATTTCCCATCGCAAAGATCGCTACAAAGTTAGCCATTGGTTACACATTGGACGAGATAACAAACGACATTACCAAGGTGACCCCTGCTTCATTTGAACCAACATTGGACTATGTCGTTGTTAAATTGCCTCGTTTTGCTTTTGAAAAATTCGCAGATGCAGATCCTCGTTTGACTACAACGATGAAAAGCGTCGGCGAAGCCATGGCAATCGGTCGCTCTTTCTCGGAAGCCCTAATGAAAGCTCTGCGATCATTAGAGCGAAAGGAAGCGATATTCGCTTGGCCAGCTGTAACTGCCGTTGAACTTGAAAATTTAATGCAGTCGATGAAAGTCCCGACGGAGTATCGTTTACAGCAAGTACAGAAAGCCTTGTGGGCAGGTGCCTCGATTGACCAGGTGTTCTCTGCGACAAAAATTGATCCCTGGTATTTGCGCCAAATAGAACTTATCAATACGCAGGCGGCAGTAATTGCTCAGCCAGGCGAACTTAGTCTTAATGTACTTCGCACTGCAAAGAGTCAAGGATTTTCTGATTCCCAGATTGCAGCTCTTCGTGGTGTAAGCGAAGATGAAATACGTAAAGCTCGCCATTATCTAGGAATCAGACCGGTCTATAAAACGGTAGATACCTGCGCTGCAGAGTTCGAAGCCTTTACGCCGTATCACTACTCAAGTTACGAAGAAGAGACCGAGGTTCGTCCAAGAACAACTCCGGCAGTAATCATTCTTGGAAGCGGACCAAATCGCATTGGCCAGGGTATCGAATTTGATTACTCGTGTGTCCACGCTTCCTTTACATTGCGTGAGGCCGGCTATGAAACAGTCATGATCAATTGCAATCCAGAGACCGTCTCTACCGATTACGACACAAGTAATCGTCTGTATTTTGAACCGCTGACCCTTGAAGATGTCCTGGAAGTTGTGCATGCAGAAACTTTGGCAGGTCCGGTGCTAGGAGTCATAACTCAATTAGGCGGTCAAACTCCGCTGGGATTGGCTGCTGGTCTCAAGGCCAATGGAGTAACGATTTTAGGAACTTCTCCGGATTCGATAAATCTTGCAGAGGAACGTGGCGCTTTTGGAAACATTTTGGCCGAACAAGGTTTAAGGGCACCAGAATTCGGAATGGCCTCATCGCAGTTGGAAGCAACAACGATTGCACAGTCAATTGGTTACCCCGTGTTGGTACGACCATCCTTCGTATTGGGCGGACGCGGCATGGAGATCGTCTACGACGATGCAGCACTGGGCGGTTTCATCACGCGAGCTACCGACATAACACCGAATCATCCAGTTTTAGTGGATCGTTTTCTGGATAACGCAATCGAAATTGATGTGGACGCTCTCTTTGATGGCCACGAACTCTTCTTAGGCGGGGTAATGGAACACATCGAAGAAGCGGGTATTCATAGTGGAGATAGCGCATGTGTGCTTCCTTCAATGACCGTTACCGATGAACAGCGAGTTGAGATTCGCAATGCAACTGAAAAGATCGCTCGGGGCGTAGATGTTCGTGGTTTGATCAATATTCAGTTCGCTATTGCGGAAGACATTTTGTATGTACTTGAAGCTAATCCGCGTGCATCCCGCACCGTGCCATTTGTCAGTAAAGCAACGGGAGTACCGCTAGCAAAGGCTGCTGCGCGTATTTCGGTAGGCCACACAATTGAACAGCTTCGAGCCGATGGAATTCTTCCGCCTCAAGGAGACGGTCAGGCTCAAGGTGTTTCGGTGAAAGAGGCAGTTCTTCCGTGGAATCGCTTCCGTAGAACGGATGGTCGGGGAGTAGATGCAGTTCTTGGTCCCGAGATGCGCTCAACCGGTGAGGTGATGGGAATTTCACCAACCTTTGGTGAAAGTTACGCCAAGAGTCAGATTGCTGCTTTTGGACCGCTACCTAAGTCCGGCACAGTTTTTATTTCACTGGCTGATAAAGATAAAGCAACTGGCATCGAGCCGGCGCTAGGCTTCTCAGAGCTTGGGTTCCATATACTTGCAACCGAGGGAACAGCTGAATTTTTGCGAACCAAGGGCATTGAGTGCACAACGGTAAGAAAACATTCAGAAGGCACAGGCAATTTAGGTGAGAAAACAATTGTTGACATTATTAATGCAGGGGAGATCGACCTAGTGATCAACACACCTGTAGGTCGAGGAACGCGTGCAGATGGCTGGGCTATTAGAACTGCCGCTGTCCAGCGATCAATTCCGTGCATTACGACCACTGCAGGATTTAGTGCAGCGGTTGATGCAATTTCTTTCTTGCAATCAAGCCCTTTGAGCATCAAGTCGCTGCAGGAATGGCTCGCATAAATGTCTCAAATAAACAAGAACGCTAGACAGATTATTGCACCAATTATTAGCAATAAGCGGGTTGGTCAGTACCACCAGATAATTATTGGCATTGGCGATATAGCGGCACAATGCAAGCCCGGTAATTTTGTTGCAATCAGTGTTGGGGGCGATTCATCTCGGATGGTTCTTCGGCGCGCATTTGCTATTTCTCGCGTTTCAACAAGTTCAACCGTTGGCGGGACGATGGAGTTAATAGTTGCACCGCATGGCCAGGGAAGTAAGTGGTTATGCGAACAAACTGAAGGTGATGTTTTGGACTTAGTTGCACCTCTTGGAACCGCTTTTGGTATTCCGACTGAACCCGTACCGGTGCTTTTAGTTGGTGGCGGTTATGGATCTGCACCACTGTTTGGTTTGGCAGAGATTCTAAATTCCCGTGGCTGCAGAGTCGACATGATTCTGGGTGCAAGTACGGGTTCAAAGATTTATGCCCCGATGGAGGGTAAGCGTTCGGTTAATTCGATGCGTATCTACACCGAAGATGGATCAATGGGTACGTCAGGTCGTGTAACAGACCCGATCGCCGAGATTATCAAGGATCTGAATGTTGGTGTTATTTATTCTTGTGGACCAATGCCGATGCTCGCGGCGATTACGAAGATTGCCAACGAACTTGACGTTGTTCATCAATGCGCAGTTGAAGAGGCGATGGCGTGTGGAATTGGTATCTGTATGACATGCGTGCTGCCAGTTGCAAATGATGATGGTTCGGTTTCCATGCTGCGCTCCTGCATCGATGGACCAGTAATGGATGGTTCCAAAGTTCAATGGCAGCAAGTGGGTACTCAACTATGAGTACCTTAGATTTCTCAACAACAATTGGTAACGCCTGGTTCCCGGCACCTACATTTACAGCTAGCGGTTGTGCTAGTTCCGGACGTGAACTCGCACAATTTTTCCCATTGAAAGACATGGGTGGGGTCGTCACTAAATCTGTAATGTCTAAGCCGCGCCCGGGTCGTCCCACACCACGAATGGCTGAGACTCCGAGCGGAATGCTTAATTCGATTGGTCTGCAAGGCCCAGGAATAGATGCGTTCTTAAGCAAAGATGTCCCATATTTAGTAGAACAAAAGGCTCGAATAATTGTTTCAATCGCCGGAGAAACAGTTGAAGAGTATTCAACTTTGGCGCGAAAACTTCGTTCCGTATCTGGAATTAGTGCAATTGAAGTAAACATTTCCTGTCCAAATGTTGAAAACCGAGGCCTTGTTTTTGCCTGCGATCCCGAAGCCTCACGAAGAGTCATAGATGGAGTGCGACGAACAATCGGTGGAGAGCTTCCGATCATCGCCAAGCTGTCTCCAGATGTAACAGATTTAGTATCAATTGCAAAAGGCGTTGTTGACGCTGGCGCTGATGGCCTCGCTTTAATCAACACAGTTCTTGGAATGGTTGTTAACCTGGACACGATGCGACCACATCTGGGTGGAAAAACAGGTGGTTTGTCCGGTCCTGCTATTCGCCCGATCGCGGTTCGTGCGGTGTATCAAGTTCATGCAGCTTTGCCTAACACCCCAATTCTTGGAATGGGCGGAATCGCATCGGGTAGAGATGCCC
>JBILNA010000010.1:0-13539 GCA_044375255.1 Candidatus Planktophila sp. | reverse complement strand
GCCACCTAAAACGATTGGCCACTTTTGATCCAAGCCACGAGCAGTGATTTCCTGCAGATTCTCTTTCATAATGACCGTTGACTTAACGAGTAAACCACTCATGCCAATGGCATCCGCATTGGAATCTAAGGCTCCATCGATAATCTGATTAATCGTCTGCTTGATGCCGATGTTAACCACTCGATAGCCATTGTTCGTCAAGATGATGTCAACCAGATTCTTTCCAATGTCGTGAACATCGCCCTTTACCGTTGCTAGCAACATTGTTCCGCGACCTTCATCGCCAGTTTTTTCCATAAACGGCTCAAGCTGAGCAACGGCGGTCTTCATTACTTCGGCACTCTGCAAAACAAAGGGAAGCTGCATTTCACCCTTACCAAACAATTCTCCGACGATCTTCATGCCTTCGAGGAGATGGGTGTTAATGATTTCAAGCGGTGGGGTGCCAAGTCCCATAGCTTCTTTAAGATCATCTTCTAATCCAACTTTTTCACCATCGATAATGCGACGTTGAAGGCGCTCAAATAAAGGCAAGGCGGCTAAGGCTTCAGCGCGGGCATTCTTACTTGTTGCGAGTTCGACTCCATCAAACATTTGCAAGAACTCTTGAAGCGGATCGTAAGTACATTCCTCACCACCAAAAGTACGTCGATCATAAATAAGATCCAGAGCAACCTGCTTTTGACGCTCATCGATTCGAGCCATCGGTGTAATTTTCGAAGGATGAACAATTGCAGAATCAAGTCCAGCCTGAACGCATTCATGAAGGAATACTGAATTCAACACAACACGCGCTGCAGGATTGAGTCCAAATGAGACATTACTTACGCCAAGGGTGGTTTGTACCTCTGGAAATTCAACTTTCAAGCGACGAATAGCATCGATAGTTTCGATTCCATCCTTGCGTGTTTCTTCTTGGCCGGTAGCGATTGGGAAAGTTAGACAATCGATCAAGATATCGCCAACATTCATAGCCCAGTTATCGCGAAGATCGACAATTAAACGGCGTGCAATTCGTAGCTTCCAATCTGCATCTCGGGCTTGTCCCTCTTCATCGATGGTAAGTGCCACAACGCTCGCACCATGCTCCTTAACGAGCGGCATGATTTTTGCAAAACGTGATGTAGGACCATCACCATCCTCGTAGTTAACCGAGTTGATAACGCAGCGACCGCCCAGATGTTCAAGACCAGCTTTCAGAACTGCAGGTTCAGTCGAATCAAGAACGATCGGCAATGTACTGGCAGTAGCAAAGCGCGATGCAAGCTGGCTCATGTCAGCTGCTCCATCACGTCCAACATAGTCAACCGAAAGATCCAACATATGAGCACCATCTCGAATCTGGTCTCGAGCGATCTCTACACATTTTTCCCAATCTTCAGCTAACAACGCGTCTCTAAATGCACGAGAGCCGTTGGCATTGGTGCGTTCACCAATAGCTAAATATGTTTTTTCCTGTCTAAATGGGACATATTGGTACAAGGATGATGCGCCTGGATCTAGTTCCGGAGTTCTCGTTAAAATGGGTTTTCCACTCACCTTTTTGACGACTGCAGATAAATGTTCTGGAGTAGTTCCACAGCAACCACCAACTAGGGAAATTCCATAATCATCAACAAAACCTTCTAGGGCCACCGCTAATTCATCCGGCCCGAGTGGGTAGGAAGCACCATTAGCTCCGAGCACCGGCAATCCAGCATTAGGCATGACCGAAATTGCAACTTTTGCATTCTTACTGAGATAACGAAGATGCTCAGACATTTCTGTTGGACCCGTAGCACAATTAAGACCAATCAAATCGATTCCCATTGGTTCTAAGGTGTTGAGCGCTGCGCCAATTTCAGAACCTAGAAGCATCGTTCCGGTGGTTTCTACCGTTACTTGTGCGATCAAAACTATGTCGCGATCCGTTTCACCTATGGCTTGCCTGCAACCGTTAATCGCAGCCTTAACTTGTAACAGATCTTGAGAAGTTTCGACAAGTAATGCATCGCAGCCCGAATCAGATAATCCCTTTGCCGCGGTGTAGTACGCGATCTTCAAATTTTCATAGGTAGTGTGACCAAGACTTGGAAGCTTGGTACCAGGTCCAAGAGAACCTAGAACAAAGCGAGGCTTTTCTGCTGTAGAAAAAGAATCGGCTGCTTCGCGCGCGATCTTTCCTCCCGCATAAGCGAGCTCATAAATACGATCTTCGATTCCATAGTCGGCCAAGTTGGACCAGTTCGCACCGAAGGTATTTGTCTCGATTGCATCTACCCCAGCGGCAAGGTATTCACTATGAACCGAGCGGACAATGTCAGGTCGACTGACATTAAGAATCTCATTACAACCCTCATGATTTTGAAAATCTTCCAATGTTGGGTTCGCGGCTTGCAGCATGGTTCCCATAGCTCCATCAGCGACAACTACTCGCGATGCCAAGGCTTGACGAAGTAGCCCAGGGAGCTTAGGAGGTGTACTCATTTGCCCAAGGTTACCTTAAGGTTGCTTTCATGGAGATTCATAAGATTCCACTACTCCGAGAGCCAGTTATGGTCATCGCATTTTCAGGATGGAATGATGCTGCAGAGGCGGCATCTGACGCTGTAGAGCATTTACTCTCTGGCTGGCGAGACAAAAATGATGATGTTATTCCTGAACTTATTGCAAATGTTGAATCTGAGGATTTCTACGATTTCCAAGTCAATCGTCCGGTTGTAACTATTGATGAATCTCAAATACGCAGCATCACCTGGCCCTCGACTCAAGTATTTGGAATGTCGATTCCATCAATGGAGCGGGATCTTGTGATTGTTACCGGTGTCGAGCCTTCAATGAAGTGGAAGAGTTTTACCTCTGACTTGCTCGATCTTGCAGATGATCTAGAAGTTTCTTTAATCATCTCGCTCGGCTCGTTGCTCGCCGACACGCCTCACACTCGACCTATAACGGTAACCGCAACCGGCTCGTACCCTTCAATCGCTAATCGCCTGGGAGTTTCGGTCTCAAAGTATGAAGGCCCAACCGGAATTTTAGGAATCATCCAGGATGGATGCATGAGACGAGGAATAGATGCGATTTCATTGTGGGCCGCTGTCCCACACTACGCATCGAATGCACCCTCACCTAAAGCAACCCTTGCATTGATTAACACTCTTGAAGAGTTTCTCAACATCAAAATACCCCTATCTGATCTTCCTGATAAGTCAGATTCATGGGAACGCGAAGTAAATGACTTAGCAGCTGATGATTCTGAGATCGCAGATTATGTAAAAGCTTTGGAGGAAAGCAAAGATGCGGCAGAACTTCCAGAAGTTTCCGGCGACACCATTGCTAAGGAATTCGAACGATATTTGAGGCGACAACAAGAGGACTAAAGTTTTAAGCCCAAAAGAACATCCAGTACATTTCTTAAATCATCCGAATCTCCACCTTGGGAACCTTCAAGGGTTAGTACTGCCCAAGCGTTCAATTGGGACACAACATGGGCTGTATCGAGATCATCACTGAGTGCGACAACAATGGAATTGATGAGTGCTTCTGTTGGGGCACTGGTATTTTTATTTAGAGCATCCTTGAGCTGAGCGAGTTCACCCTCTGCTGCATGCAGAAGTGCATCACTCCACATTCGATCTGAACGATAGTGATTAGACATAAGAGCCCATCGAATCGCCATTGGGTCGACTCCTGAAGCAACTAAGCGTGAAACAAAGACCAAGTTGCCTTTACTCTTACTCATTTTCTCGCCATCTAAACCAATCATGCCGGCGTGAGTGTAGGTCGAAGCTAACTCCTTACCGGTTATAACCTGTGCTTGCGTTGCACACATTTCGTGATGAGGAAATATCAGGTCACTACCACCACCTTGAATATCGATGAGGGTTTGCTCTACCTCGGAAGGCTGTAGATATTCCAATGCGATAGCGGTGCATTCGATGTGCCAACCAGGGCGCCCTTTTCCAAGGTTTGAGTCCCAGCCTGGTTCGTTAACTCTTTGCGACATCCACACCAGACAATCAAGAGGATCCTGTTTCCCAACACGAGCAGGGTCTCCCCCGCGCTGTGAAAAAATATCTAGCATTTGCTGCTGCGAAAGATTTGATCTCGATCCAAATTTTGAATCACTTTTCACTGAAAAGTAATAATCGGTATCAACCGGATAAATACTTGATTGCTCGTGAAGATCTGAAATTGCTTTAACGACAAGTGGAATGGCCTCTACCGCCCCAATGTAATGTGCAGGAGGAATTACTCTTAAATCCTCCATATCGCCCTTGAACAAATCAATTTGCTGTTGAGCGAGATCGCTCCAATCAACTCCATCTCGATTAGCTCTCTCTAAAAGTGGATCATCGATATCTGTAATATTTTGTACATAGCGAACTTCAGCGCCAGTCGCCCGTAAGTAGCGGTTAATGAGATCAAAAGTTAAATATGTCGCGGCATGGCCCAGATGGGTTGCGTCATACGGGGTGATACCACAGACATACATGCGATAAATGCTTTTCTTAGGAAGTGCCTTCCTTTTATTTGTGGCGGTATCTGTAAGAGTTAAAGTAGGAAGCTCTTCTATTTTCCTTAATTCAGGAATCGCTGGCGTGGCCCAAGAGTTCATTTACTTATCGTATTACTAACTCAGAAGGCCGGCCAAGGAACCGCAGGCCAATCGGGGCTCGGATGTGGGAAACAACCTTGCACTAGCAGTCTGTTCACACGCAATGCTAAAGCATCTATCTCTTCTGCTGTAAGTAGTTGCTCCAACTGGGAACGAAGTTCACCTTGCAGAGAATTAGCCGCTCTGTGAAGTAACGCAATCTCATCGTCCATTAAGGCATCGCCAGCCCATTGCCACAAAACAGTTCGCAACTTGTCTTCAACATGAAAAGTGACTCCATGGTCACACCCAAAAACGATTTCACCGTTGACTGGTAACAAGTGTCCAATCTTTCGATCAGTGTTATTTACTATCGCATCAAAAAGTGCCATGGCACGAAGACCTGGATGATCGGTTGAAAAGAATTGCGCCAGATCTATTGATTCATCAATGTCTAACCATTCTTGTGCCATACCTTTTCCGTAGGGACCATCGCGTAGAACCGTTAAAGGAACAACATGAAAACCCAAATGTTCACTTACAAGATAGGCGGCATACTCTCGATGAGCTAAACAACCGTCAGGAAAGTCCCATAGGGGTCGCTCGCCAGCTACTGGTTTGTAGATGCACACCATCTCTTCACCTTCGAGTTCAGCGATCGCGTACAGCGTTGCATTAGAGGCATCGATTAATCGTCCCGTAACTCGAAGCGTGCCAAGTTGCAGCCTGGCTAACTTATCTTCTGTAGCCATTAGCCCTAGGACATAAATGTCCCCGTGGATCGATTGGGATTGCGCAAAAAGGACAAGGCAAGCGACCCGCATTGACTAATGCTTTAGAGCGCTGAACAAATGCAATCGCCATACCAAGTGAGAAATTAATTTCTAGCACTTGCCCTTCTTCATCGTTCTCATCCTCTTCCAATTCATACAACTCAAATGAAATAAGTTTGTCTATCTCATTCCAGGCGAGGGAAATAGCTCCCACCTGAAACTCTTCATCGACAGGTGTCTCTAGCGGAGCATCGTCTTGCGGCACGGATTCGATGGAAATTAAAGGATTGCTTTTCTTGACTTCCGCGACTATTAGTTCGAGTCGATTTGCGATTGCCTGAACCTGTGCCTTTTCTAAAGCAACACTAATAACACGCCCTCTATTACGGGCTTGAATGAAGAAAGCGCGCTCACCCGGTTCGCCGATAGTTCCTGCCACACATCGATCGGGATGGGTGAAGACGTGTCTCACTTACCAGATCCCCCACCTAGAAGATTTTTAGAACGCTTTGGTGCCTTGAGTAGATCGGTAACGATGGCGCGTGTGTCATTCACCAGCAAAACACGTGGCTTTACCGAACTATATTCAATGACTGACACTGAAGCGGGATCAATGATGATTCGTTGAAACTCATCTAGGCTCATACCTAGCGCCGATGCGAGTATTGATTTAATAACATCTCCATGGCTTACGAAAACTGCTACTTTAGAATCAGATAGCAAAGCCGCTTCATGCACAGACTTCATGGCACGCACTTGCATAGCAGCTATGCCTTCGCCCCTCGGAAAATACATGCGACTTGGTGACTCTTGAACAGTTTTCCACTCTTTCTTACGCGAAAGTGTTGTTAAGCGCTTACCGCTCCAGTCGCCATAATCAACTTCATTGAGCATAGGATCGATAGTTGGCTCAAACCTGGGATTTGTTGCTAGGACAAATTCATTAATCCACGGTGACACTGTTTCCAAGCATCTTTCCATCGGAGAAATTCGAAGTTGTGCGACGGGAAAACTGCCTAGGCGCTGTGATAGCTGTTCAGACTGTTTTACACCTTTAGCTGACAAGTGCACATTTGGGATTCGACCCGACAATATTCCGGCGGCATTGGACGCGGAGTGGGCATGTCGAATTAAAACTAAACGCATAATGAAAGGCTATCGCAGACTTTGCCTCTTAGCCTTGCTAAGGTCACGCCATGGAAATGCGACGAGCCGGTAGTAGTGGATTAACACTCTCCCGTCTTGGTTTAGGCACTATGACCTGGGGTCGAGACACCGATGAGATCGAAGCAGCCGATCAATGTCGAGCGTTCCTGGATGCTGGTGGAAACTTTTTGGACACCGCAGCTACTTATGGTGATGGAGATAGCGAACGGGTTATTGGCGGCTTAATCGGTACTCTTTTTCCACGAGATCAAGTAATAATCGCCACAAAAGCTGGAATCAACTTTTCAGAAGGTGTAAGAAAAGTAGATGCAACTAGACATGCCCTGATTGCAGATCTTGATCGTTCCCTCACCCGGCTAGGAACAGATTATGTCGATGTCTGGCAGATTCATACTTGGGATGAACTCACTCCATTGGATGACACCTTGTCGGCACTTGACTATGCCTACACAACTGGGCGCGCTCGCTATGTAGGTATAAGTAATTTCTCAGGGTGGCAGCTAGCACGTGCTGCAACAAAGCAGCAATCAAATTCTATGAAAGCGCCACTAACCACAGTTCAGAGCGAATACTCCTTACTGAACAGATCAGCCGAGTATGAACTTATCGACGCATCACTTGAATGTGGTTTGGGATTCTTGGCATGGGCACCTCTTGCTCGCGGAGTTTTGACTGGAAAGTATCGAAAGGGCGTTCCGAGTGACTCTCGTGGCGCTGCTCCACACTTCGCAAAACATATTGAGCCCTATCTTGATGCTCGCTCTTCTAAGATAGTTGAGGCGGTGGCTGTTGCTGCTGAAGGACTTGGCTTTTCACCGCTAGAAGTCGCATTGGCTTGGGTTAGAGATGCACCAGGAGTAACGAGTGCATTGATCGGAGCACGAACTGGCGCCCAATTGCGTGGTGTTCTAAAGAGCGAAGAAATTTCACTACCCGACATTGTGCGAACAGCACTAGATGACATTAGTCTTTAGCGATGTTCGAGAGTATTTAGGCGTGTTCTAGAAAATCCTTCAAAACCCTTGTACCAAAAGTCAGACCCTCCACCGGAACTCTTTCATCAACTCCGTGGAACATGGCCATAAAATTGAAATCTGCATCCAGCTTCAAGGGAGAGAAACCGTAACCAATTATTCCAAGATCAGCTAAGGCTTTGTTATCGGTTCCACCGCTCATCACATAAGGAACCGGAATTGCAACAGCGTCTTCTTTAATCAGGGCGTTGCACATTGCTTCTACAAGATCCCCTTCAAATGGAACTTCCAACGCTTTATCACGGGTGATTGTTTCGACTGTGATGTTTTCACCGATCAAACTCTTGATCGTTGCATTTAACTCATCTTCGAAGCCTGGAATAAAGCGACCATCCACAGTCGCACTGGCCGAACCAGGGATGACATTTGCCTTGTATCCGGCTTCAAGCATCGTCGGATTAGCTGTGTTCTGAAGTGTTGCACCGATCATCGTTGAGGCAAAGCCAATCTCCTTCAACAGAGGGCGAAGGTCTTCTTCGTCATACGGTTTACCCGTTTCTTCAGCAATTCGCTTGAAGAATGCTTTCACCGTTTTGCTATAACGTTGTGGCCATTCAAAGCGCCCAATTCTGGCAATAGCTTCGGAAAGTCGAGTAATTGCATTGTCATCATTCATCATGGAGCCATGACCTGCACGACCTTGTGCCGTGAGTCGCATCCAGTGAATTCCTTTTTCAGCCGTTTCAATTAAGTACAAGCGTTTTCCACCTGTAACGGTTACTGAGAAACCGCCTACTTCTGACACAGCTTCGGTGCAGCCCGCAAAAACTTCAGGATGATTCTTCACCATGAAGTGAGAGCCAAAAATACTTCCAGCCTCTTCATCTGCAAAGAAGGCTAAGACAATGTCGCGATCTGGAACATAACCGGTACGTTTCCAATCTCTCACCGTTGCAAGAATCATTGCATCCATGTTCTTCATGTCTACTGCCCCGCGTCCCCAAATAAAGCCATCCTTAATCACACCTGAGAATGGATCTACCGACCAATCATCTGCATTCGCCGGAACAACATCGATATGTCCATGTACAACTAATCCAGGACGATTAGGGTTACTGCCATTTATTCGCGCAACTACATTGCAGCGACCTGGAGCAGATTCATAAATGGTTGGTTCAATTCCTACTTCCAACAACAATGAAACGATGTAATCAGCAACAGCCTTCTCATCGCCCTTACCATCTCCGTAGTTAACGCTAGGAATTCGAATTAACTCCTGACAGATACGGATGGCCTCTAGTTCAAGTTCGCTATGTGTAGTAGTCATTTCGCTATTCTTGCACTCAATTGCTATCCTTTCCTATCACTTAGTCCGGGTGGCGGAATTGGCAGACGCGCTAGCTTGAGGTGTTAGTTCCCGCAAGGGATTAGGGGTTCAAGTCCCCTCTCGGACACATGAAAATCGATGATGCACTATCGCTCATCCGCGAAATTCCCGACTATCCAAAACCAGGTATTCGTTTTCAAGACATAACACCATTGCTCGCGCATGGAGAAGCTTTCATCGCAATAACTGAAAAATTTGCAACATACGCTGACACTTCGACATTGGTTGCCGGCATTGAAGCTCGTGGATTTATCTTTGCTTCAGCCGTTGCAAACCAACTAAGAAGTGGCTTTGTTCCCATTCGAAAAGCTGGAAAGCTTCCTCACTTAACAATTTCTGAAAGCTATGGTCTTGAGTATGGAGTTGATACTTTAGAAGTACACATTGATGCAGTCGCACCAGGTTCGAAAGTTCTGCTTATTGATGATGTTCTGGCTACTGGTGGAACAATCGGAGCAGCAATCGAGTTAATCCGACGCCTTGGCGGTGAAGTAACACATGTTCTTGCTTTGCTCGAGATCAGTGGGTTACCCGGACGGGAAAGACTTAATCAGAAATATCCAGAGATTCCGGTTACATCGCTGGTAGTTTCGTAGCAATGCGTATCCTACAAATTCAAGGATTGCGCGCGGTGGCCGCGCTCCTTGTCACTATCTATCATGCTCATCTTGTGCCGGGTGGTTTCATTGGCGTAGATATTTTTTATGTTATATCTGGGTATTTGATAACAGGGTTGATTATTCGTGAAATCGAGAAAACCGGTCGATTGGATTTAAACGAGTTCTATCAACGGCGAATCAAACGACTGTTACCTACATCGGTATTTGTACTTTTCGTCACCGCAATAGTTGGCTTATTTGTTTTTCCTGCAATTACGCGGGACGCACTCGGGCGGGATTTATTTGCTGCCGCTGCCTATGTCTCCAATTACCTATTTGCATGGTGGGAAAATGATTATCAAAACCTCAATGCTACACCTTCGCCATTTATCCATTACTGGTCTTTAGCCGTTGAGGAACAGTTCTATGTAGTTTGGCCAGTCTTTATTCTCTTTCTCTCGAGATATGGAAAACGAGCAATCCTCAATGGGGTTGCTGTTGTAACGGTTGCCTCGTTTTTGTTTTCTCTCTACCTGACCCAAGCCGCACCTATCTGGGCTTTTTATTCACTTCCAACTCGTGCTTGGGAACTCGGCGTTGGTGCACTACTTCTGTTTATTCCAGAAAAATATTTACGGAATCGATTTTTTCCCTGGATGGGTGCAATTGGACTCGCGGTTGGAACCTTACGCTTTAATGAAAGTACCGCCTTCCCAGGTATAAACGCACTATTACCTGTTATGGCAACCGCGGTACTGATCGCTACTATTCCTATTTGGCCAAGGTTCTTTAATGATCTCAGCAATAACCGACTGATGCAGTGGCTGGGGGCGATTTCATATCCTTTATATCTATGGCACTGGCCTGCCTTAGTCCTGCCGAGCAGTGCATTAGGACGACCACTTCGTATTCGAGAAACCATACTGTGCGTTCTTTTAACAATTTTCTTGGCACATTACACAAGCAAATTTATCGAGCAACCGCTAAGACATCGCCAGTTTCCAGCTAGAAAAATCTATGGTTTCTTCGCAATTACCACTGGCGCATCTCTTCTAGCCGGTGTTGCAATCGCTACAACGGCCTCTTCCGTTATAAATGTAAGAGGCACCAATTACTCTTTTGACCTAAAAGACATAGTTGAGAAACCAGCGGTATACGGTGATGGCTGCCATGTTAATTACGGTGAGACTAAATCTGGAGACTGTACCTACGGACAAATAGGGGCAGCAACGAAGATTGTGCTTTATGGAGATTCCCATGCCGCACAGTGGTTTCCAACCTTAGAGAAACTTGCTCGCGAAAAAGGATTTGAGTTAACGTCCTTGACTAAATCGGCTTGCTCCTCTGTAGACAGTCCAAGAGCGGATCAAGGCGCATACAAGAATTCCGAGTGTGAAAAGTGGCGTCAAAACTCGATCGAAAGAATCCAGAAGATAAAGCCCTACGCTGTAGTTCTCAGCAGTTTTCAGTATTTCACCGAACCTGGTGGATACTCGAGCAGAGCTCAATGGTGGAACGAAGGGCAACGGCGTTTACTAGCGGATCTTCACAGCGCTTCTAAGAAATTGATCTACATAAGCGATACGCCGCACCCACTTCGCGATATTCCTAATTGCCTTGCGACTCGAAATGTGAAAGATTGCGATACGAGTGAAAAGACACCCAACGTAATCATCAATGGTTTCACAAAGATTGATCCAACCCCTTGGTTATGCACCGATAAATGTCCGGCTATAAAGGATGGATATGTGGTCTACCGTGATGCTTCGCACATTTCGGTGAATGCGGCCTTAGCTTTAGCATCACAGTTAGAAACCGCCCTTAGGGATATGGGGCTATTTTCCTAGCTCTATGGCAAGATGCGGCACATGGCTGAACTGATTTACTACTGCGGAACCATGGATAGTGGAAAGTCGACGCTTGCTCTACAAACCGCCCATAACCATCAAAGCCGCGGTCGCACAGGTTTGATTTTCACCAACAAAGATCGCGCTGGCTCCGGAGTGATTTCATCCCGCCTAGGCCTTTCGAGCCCAGCCATTGAAGTAAATTCGGATCTAGACATTCATAAAATGGTAGTCGACAAACTTTCTATGGGTGAGCGCGTGGATTACATCATTTGTGATGAAGCGCAGTTCTATGAAAGTGCGCAAATAGATCAATTGGCTCGGGTTGTAGATGGACTGGGAATTGATGTTTTTGCCTTCGGAATTCTCGCCGACTTTAGAACCAAACTCTTCCCGGGTTCAGCACGATTGGTCGAACTGGCCGATCGAGTAAACACTCTACAAGTTGAAGCGCTCTGCTGGTGTGGCTCTCGTGCCACCCACAATGCACGAACAGTTGGTGGTGTCATGGTTGTCGAAGGCGAACAAGTTGTGGTCGGGGACGTTGCACCGGATGCAGAGGTTGCATACGAAGTTTTGTGCCGCAGACACCATATGCGACAAGTTACAGCGCGAGCCTCTCGCGCTGCTCATACATCTTCTCTCCCACTACCGTTCAAAGAGTAATCATGAGATCTCGCGGTTCGATGCATCTACCTTTTAAAAAAGATGAACAGCAAGAGCAAAAATAGGAGCAATCGCTAAGGCAGGTAGCAAGTTTCCTACCGCAACACTTTTAATGTTGAGCAATTTCAATCCAATACAAATCAACATAATGCCACCAACTATTGTCATAGCGTCAATTTGATATCCAGCGAGGACTTCACCCAAACCAAAACCAACGATCGTCCAAATCCCTTGATATATCCCTACAGGTATGGCCGATACAGCTACTCCCCAACCAAGTGATGTAGCAAAAGCCATGGCTGCAAAAAAGTCGAGAGTGCTTTTCAGAATTAACTGATCGATACCTGTTCCCATGCCATCGCTAATGCTCCCAAGAATTGCAAGAGGTCCAATAGCAAAAAGCAATGAGGCCGCTACAAAGCCCTCAACGAAATGAGATTCACTGGATGCTTTAAATCGCAGCCGTAAATTCTCACCGAGAGAATCGAGTTTATCTTCAAGCTTTAATGCTGACCCGAGCAGTCCACCGACCAACAGCGATCCCAGAACAACTAGCAAACTCCAACCTTGAGGCAGCGCTTTGTTGTATCGATCTGACCACAATGGGATAAGCGCAGAAGCAGCGCCAAGCAAAGTAACTAGACCTAATACATCTGTTAACAAAGTTCTTGTGCGCGCTGGCATACGATTTCCGACAAGAACCCCAAGGGACGCTCCAGAAACTATTGTGATGATATTGATGATTGTGCCAATGCCTGGAAACATTTGCCGATTATACTCGCTCAATGTCCAATCCGTTTGTAGAGTTTTTACGCCCACATAAAACCGTTCCTCATACCCCTTGGACAGCTAGTTCAAGATGGGACCTAAAGCCCTCTCGTGTGGCAGTTCTCTTCTCCGGATTATTTATTTTTGGTCTTGGCGATTCACTTCTTATACAAAGCACTATCGGAAATGCTCCGTGGTCTGTGTTAGCACAAGGAGTTTCTGGCAAGCTCGATATAACTATGGGTTGGTCAACCTTTGCCATCAGCACATTGGTTTTGCTTTTGTGGATTCCGCTCAAAGAGACGCCAGGATTTGGAACAATTTCAAACATTGCAATCATTGCTGCTGCCATTCAAATCGGTGTCACCGTTTTTCCAGAGCAAGATAACTATGTAGTCGCAATTGCATACTGCTTAATCGGAATTGCCATGGTCGGCTTTGGTTCGGCGCTTTACATCACCTGTGGTTTAGGCCCAGGACCCCGCGACGGATTAATGACCGCCCTTCACACAACGACTGGTGTCCGAATCGGTCGCGTTCGATTAGCCATTGAAAGCTCCGTTTTGGTCGCGGGATGGCTGCTAGGGGGAACCGTGGGCCTTGGAACTCTGCTATTTGCCCTGCTCATCGGGCAATCAATCGCAATTTCCCTGGGAGTCGTTTCTCGGATTACCCACAGGTAACGCATAGGATAAAGATCTTCCCAAGGGTTGTGCGCCCTATCGCACACGGGGTCGCAAACACCCCCGTTAACAAAATTAGAAAGGCACTACTTCATGCTG